>CAZNXE010000019.1:22422-38539 GCA_964576465.1 uncultured Planctomycetaceae bacterium | reverse complement strand
ACCGAACATCAACGCCAGCCAAACTGGCCCCCGCCCCCCTGCGCGGACCCGACCACCACAATCAACCGAGACATTCAACAAACCTTCGCTTGATTGAGGTCTAGCTGTCGGAAGACCGGCAAGCGATGTGACCAGCGGCGGTCGAATCGCATGAAGTATTTCTTCCAATACTGCCATGCTTGGGCGGGGTCGCCGCAGTCGTTCCACTCGTTGTCGCCTGGGATGATGAACACCGGCGATTCAGCCTGAGCCAGCATGGCGAACACTTTGTTGTACACCACTTCGTCGCACGGCATCGATCCTGTCTTGATATCGCCAACGTGTACCACGAACGCGGCATCCTTCGGAATCTCTTCGATTTGCCGGGGCAACAGTTCATCCTCACCCGGAGCATACGGCACATCCCCCATCGCATAGAACACAACCCGCGCAATCGCCTCGTTTTGAGCCATACTTGGCCGAGTGACGATCAGGCAACCGATGATTCCCAGCAGCATCCAAACGAATCGTGTTGCGAGAGACTTCATCGTCAGGCCCTGTTGTGATGTTTGCATGTTCATGAATCGAGATGCGTCCCAGTGGGTCCACAATTACCTAGGATAGTCAGTCAAGCCACGTAGTGTGCGTGCTGGCACGCACGTCTTGCTGTTCTCCCAACCTGTGGTGGCAGACATGCACTACGTGAGTGGCTCAAGTCTTTGCCGATGTCAGCCAGCGATCGAGTTGATTGGCGAAGGCTTGTCGATCTTTGGCGGTGAAGCCTGCGGGTCCGCCGGTGATTTGACCTCCTCCGCGTAGCTCATCAAGCATATTCCGCACGACAAGCCGCTCGCCGATATTGGCGTCTGTGTACAGTTCGCCGCGCGGGTTGAGCGCCTGGGCGCCGGCGGCGACCACGTCTGCCGCCAACGGAATGTCAGCCGTAATCACGAGATCGCCCGGTGCGGCCAATTCCACGATGCGTCGATCGGCGACGTTCATGCCGCCGGGAACCAGCAAGCTGTCGATGAACTCCGAACGTGGCGTGTGCATGGGTTGATTCGCCACCAGCGTGACCTTGATCTTCGTTCGCTTCGCCGCGCGAAATAACAACTCCTTGATTTGGCCAGGACAGGCATCGGCGTCGACCCAAATCTGCATACTCAAGTCCTCAGGAATGGCCTGCGTGATGAAACATTTCAAGGGACTTGGCAAGTACGACTTTGCACGATCGGGATACGAATGGGAGAAATACATACGACAACAAGAAGAAATAAGAAGTAACGCCAAGGACAGCTCTGCAATCAAACGCACAACTCGACGCAGCACCTCATTCTTCACCGCTTGGTGGCCGTGAAGAAGAAGCCGATCATCATCTCGTTCCAGTTCTGCTCGCCGAACATGACCCAGCGATTGGGGTCGGGGTTGTTGAGATTGTCGGCTGAGTTGTCGTAGTGCGCCGTGCAGAGTAACTGCGTGCCCCGGGGCATGAACTTGGGCTCGATGTATTTGTAGCCCAATTGCCAGTTGAAGTCGTAGTTGGGGCAGTCCATCAGAATCTCGCGACTGCCGTCGGGGTAGAGGGCCTCGTAGCGAAACGACTTGCCACGCAAGTGCATGTGAGGGTTCACGCCGAGGAGATAGGTATCGCGATGAAACCGCTCGGCGGCGACGATCTTGTGATCGTGGGTTTTGGGCGGGATGAAGAACGCCACGTTGATCGCCATGCCCGATTCAACTTCCAGTTCGACATCCTTCTCGTCGCAGAAGCGAAGACCGACGTAACTCGTATCCTCATGCGGTGTGCCGTTGGCCGTGTAGTGCATTTGAAAGACGATCTTCGAGCCGGCGGGCGCGTGAAACGCCATGTTCTCCGACGCCACGGTCGGTTTCATGCCCGGGGCGTAAGCACTGACCAACTCGCCCGGCAGCCCTGGAAAGTATTTTCGGCCCGGCTTCTGAATGAAGACCAGAATGTGATGTACGACCGAACGATCGCCGGGCCGCGCTTCGGAGTCGGTGATCCACATATCTTCCGTCCAGCCGGGATCGACCGTATAGAACTTGTAGTTAATGACGCCTTCAGCCGGAACCTGAAACGGCTTGTCGCTCATATGAAAGACCGCGTGCGGCTCCTTGATGCCCCAGCCTTCGATGAAATCACGTGGCGGCGGTAACTCGCTCAGGTCACCCTGGGGACAACCGTTATCGACCCAGGTGTTGAGCAAGTGCTTCTCTTCGGCGGTCAAATGGGCGTCGCCCTTGAACTGGCCGTATTCGGGGTTCGCGAACCAAGGCGGCATGCGGCCCTCGCCCACCACTTCTCGGATCATTTCGCTCCACGCGGCAACATCGTCGTAGTTGGTCAGCGTAAAGGGGGCGATTTCGCCAGGGCGATGGCACTCGATGCAGCGATCCTGAATGAGCCGAGAGATTTGATTGCTATACGTCACATCGCCCAACGGCTCGACCGTCGACACACGGCCAATGATGCATCCCACCGCTTCGACAAAAGGACGCGAGACGGTCTCGTCGGCCAACACCTCATCAATCGCGGCGGAGAGATGCGATCGTACAGCTTCGGCCCTCTGATAGCCCACGCCGTATTGGTCATCGATTCGTCCGCGATAGCGAATGACCCGATGGCGATCGAGCACGAATACTTCGGGAGTTCGTTCCGCGCCAAGCTGATCGGCGACCTGATTGCGGGGGTCTTTGAGAATCGGAAATTCAATCTGATTGATGCGGGCGAACGCTCCGATCTCGGTGAGGTTGTCTTGCCGATTGGCATTGATGCCAAGGAATTGCACGCCTTGTTCGGCATACTTGGCATCGAGTTTGGCCAGACGACCACCATAAAGCTGCACCAACGGGCATTCGGTTCCGAGGAAGATCAGCACGACTATTTGCTTGTCAGCGTAATCGTCAAGCGAATGCAGTTTGCCGCGGAAATCATGCAGCTCGAAGGCGTCGGCCTTGCGACCAATCCCAAACCGGGCAAGATCGGTCGAACCACCATCGGCAGGAGCCAG
This sequence comes from uncultured Planctomycetaceae bacterium, assembly GCA_964576465.1. Taxonomy (GTDB): domain Bacteria; phylum Planctomycetota; class Planctomycetia; order Pirellulales; family JAEUIK01; genus CAZNXE01. The sequence goes on along the minus strand of CAZNXE010000019.1, from coordinate 35,528 downwards.
CATGATCAACGCAAGGATCGTTTGCAGCGAGGCAGCTACGTGCATCTTGTTCTCCGGGGGGAGTCCGTGCGATCAATTCAGGAGGGCCCACAATGAGCGACCGATGAACCGAGTTGTCCCCACCATTCTAATGTCATCTTGTGCGGCGACGAAGGCCACCTTTTGGGGCAAACATCCGCAGTATCAAAAGAGCCTATTGTTCTCGCTACACGGATCGACTGTCAAACATTCTCGTTTTCGGAAAACGATCGATCGCGAGTCCAGGCGAATCTGGTATTGGTTTGGCTTCTCTCAGATTGCGGCGACTACGTTTTGGAACCACCTTGGCTGGGGCTTGGCCCGTTCTTGTGCGCCGCCGTCTTCAAATACAGCGATGCGCCGATAGGGCTGAGCCAGGTCGCTGTTATCGAAGACCACGACATGCGGCAACACAGGTAGGGCGGACTTCAGGTTCTGTAGGGTTCGCGGAAACCGACTCGATAGTTTCTCTGCTGGCACGTCGTGTCCGCCTTGCGAAACCCGCATCGCGACACGCTCGGCAGACAACTTCGCCGACTTTAGACCGATAAAGCAGAGGACAACCGTGTAACCGCTGTCTGCTGTTTCTCGCATGAAATCTAGCTTGTTGCCCACCGGGTCGGAGAAGACTGTTTCAAATGCGAAACTCTCGCGCTGCCTCACCAGTGCGCGGCGAAGGCTGCCGGCAACCCGCGCCGCTGAATAGGGGGCGATGTCAAACTCGCTGGCCAGCCGATCGGCGTTCACCAGTGGCAGTCCAGTCGGTTCAAGATGCGCGTGATAGAAGGTCGTCTTCCCGGCCCCGTTCGACCCAGCGATGGCAAGCACAATCGGACGGTCATCCAGCCAATTCCAACTCATGGTTACGATGATCGTTTCTTCTTTGTACGTCTCGCGTTTTTCTTCTCAGGCGGAACAGACCGGAAATCGCCTTGAATGAATCTGCCAACCGTCCGCTTCCCGTCTTCTTCGATACGCACAAGCAGCCCCGGCCCCTCAGGGGCTGGCTCATAGTGTGGAAAAGGCTGAGAGGTCAGGAATTCGACCACTCGGCGGCGTCCCTCCGGCTGATCAACGGTTGAGAGCATCTCGGAGAGCGGCACCGCATCGCCGCACTTGCGCAGCGCGATCGCCTTCTCGCCACTGAGAATTGGCTCGACCGCTCGCCCCAGCCGAGCCCAATACTCAATCTGCCCAGCGATCGACCGTTCAGCCAACTCGCTCGTAAGGCGAGCATCAAGCACGAGTGAATCCGAAAGTTTGACGGGTTGGCTCATGTCTCAATGGTAGCATTATGCTACCTGAAAGGCAAGGACAGGGCGGCGTGCCATGCGATGAACTGGTTTGCAACTCTGCCCTACGTCCCCAGCGCTGCATCCATCCGCCCTGCAATCTCGGCCAGCCTTTCGCGATCGCCGCCGGGCACTTCGGCGGTGGCCCAGCCTTGGTAGTTGATGTCGGTGAGGGCTTGGCGCACCGCGGGCCAGTCACAGTCGCCGTCGCCGATTTTTACTTGAAAGCCTTTCCACAGCCCCTCTTCATCGCGACGCTTGCGGCTGTATTCCTTGATGTCGAGCTTCATGATCCGCTTGTCGAGCGTGCGGATCCAATGTTCTGGCCATCCGTAATTGACGATGTTGCCGACGTCGAAGTACGCCCCGATCATCGGGCTGTCCAGCTCGTCAATATATCGGGCCATCTCCAACGGGCTTAGTAGAAAATGATTCCACACATTCTCCAGCGCGATCTTGATCCCTAAGTCTTCAGCAAGTGGGAGCACCTTGCGGATTTCGGCCTGCGAGCGCGTGTAGGCATCGGCATACGACACTTCTTTTTTGACCACTGCCGGAACCAACAGCACGGTCGTTCCGCCGTACGCCTTGGAATCGGCCAATGCGGTCCTGAGGCCCTCGACACCCTTGGCTCGCACGGCAGGGTCGGCGTGCGAGAGCGTGTCGCGCCAATGTACCGAATCGACGACTCCATGAATCGGGAGACCCGACTCATCGCGTGCCCGTAGAACCTCGTCGCGGCTGTACTTCGCAGGGCTGTCCAGCTCAATCCCGTCATAGCCAAGTTCTTTGACCAACTTGAATTTCTCAAGCATCGACGATTGGCCCTGCACCATGCCGTACTTAAGAGCTTTCTTGATGGGGGCACTCGACGAACCGTTTTCCGCGGCACTTGCTTCTTGACGGGGCACCACCGCCCAAGACGCAAGCGTTGCGGCAGTGGCTTGCAGAAATCGTCGCCGCGGCACATCGCCGCATTTCAATTCGCGAGACCCGTTGAAGTCTTTTCCCGATGACGGAACTGCGTCGTTCATATCTGGAAGCCTTTGTGTTGAAGGGCGCTGAATTGGCGTTTCAACGCGGGGACAAAACGTGCCGGCTTCCTGCCGAGGAACCAAAGAGTTCAACCGCCCAGGGCAATATCCACCTTTGACGTGGAACTATCTGTACGCATTATCCGTCAAATCAGCAACCGTGTGGCGGGTGCCATGATTCCGCAATCGAATTGCCCAGAAACCCATAAGGCATTGCAGATTCATGCCTTACGGATATTCGGCCAAGAATAATGGAGGCCCAGCGTTAGATTTTCCTACTTTTCACGCTCTCAATATAGAGGGCATGTATGCGAACAACTTACAGAACAAACCAGAGGACCGAGACCATGATGCAGTACGAACGTATCGATCGACGACAGTTGGCCACTTTCGCATTGTTCACTCCCGATTGTGGCCGTCAAACACCGCAAGGGCCCGTCGGCACGAATCGCCGTGTTGGGCAGAAGCCATCGCCACGCGCTCGGGCGAAATCACCCCGAGATCGTCGCTTTCTTGATGGCTGATTCGCCTTGAACTTGAGATGACCATCGCGCGTCATTCGCATGCGATGTGTCTCATCCGGTGATAGACTTGTTTCTCATGTGATGGACTGCAAGGGCAGGGGACTGCTTTGTTCAGCCCTTCTCTCCATCACGTGATGTCACCAACGAGTCTTACCGCCGGACAAACACCGATGGCGCGATCATTCCTCCGATTTCTCAGGCAACCGTTCTCACATCGCATGCTGCTGACGGTGTGCTTAGCCACATCGGGTTCTCTTGCGCTGGCCGCGGAGCAGCTACCTGGCACTGCGGAACTGACCATGGAGGGCGACCTTGCCGCCAAGATGGTCGCCGGCATCGATCGCTTCTTGTTGCGAGAGACTGCCGCCGCGCAAGACAAGGCGGTCCGTCCGAATCGAGAGCGATTGGCACACATCATCGGTGCGACCGACGAACGTGTTTCGTTTGCGGCGCCAGAGCTTGTCGGCACGGTCGATCGCCCTCCGCTGATTGCTCAAACCGATCAGTACGAAGTCCATGCCGTGCGTTGGCCCGTGCTGCGGGGCAGGGAAGGGGGGATCGTCCACGGCGAAGGTCTGCTGGTGGTGCCCAAAGGAAAACCGCCGATTGCCGACGTTGTGGCCATCCCCGACGCCGACCACACGCCCGAGATGCTGCTGGGGCTAACCGCCGGAGTCGAACCGGCCGCTCAGTTCGCTCGGCGGTTGGCCGTAAACGGCTGCCGGGTTTTGGTGCCCGCCTTGATCGATCGCGGCGACGAACACTCGATCGTGGGCGGCACGCGAAAGACAAATCAACCCCATCGCGAATTTATCTATCGCATGTCTTACGAGCTGGGGCGGCACATCATCGGCTACGAAGTCGACAAGATTCGTGCCGCGGTCGATTGGTTTACGCTTGATTCGGATGCGGATGATCCGAACATTGGCGTCATCGGATACGGCGAAGGTGGACTACTGGCGATGTACGCCGCCGCGCTTGATACGCGGATTGATGTGACGGTCGTCAGCGGCTACTTCAAGAATCGCGATGACCTGTGGCAAGAACCAATCTATCGCAATGTGTTTGGGCTGTTACGCGAATTCGGCGACGCGGAGCTGGCGTCGCTCGTGGCACCTAGGACGTTGATTGTGGAAGCCTCTCGATTCCCCAAGATCGACGGCCCACCGCCGGTGCGCGATGGGCGTAGTGGTGCCGCTCCCGGTCGACTCGAGACCCCGGCAATCGAGGCCGTGAAAGCGGAACTGAATCGAGCGCGAAGCTTGATCGAAGGCGGTTCACCGAAATCAATAGCTTTGGTCACCAGCGGCAATGGCAACGGTCTGCCCGGTAGCGATGCGGCGTTGACTGCGTTTCTGTCCGCACTAGCCGACAGCGAGGTCGGGCAACTTACCACGGCCGCAACGTCGCCAGAGACCGACCACGGTGAGTTCGGAGAAGCTGAACGATTGCATCGGCAGTTCGACGAAATGGTGGCCTATACGCAGGATCAAATGCGAGAGTCGGAATATGTCCGTCGCGAGTTTTGGTCTGAGGCCAACGCCGAGTCAGTCGAATCCTGGAAGACTTCGACCGTTTCATACCGACAGACGTTCTATGAAGACGTCATCGGGAAATTCGATCATCCACGCCTGCCGCTCAAACCGCGTACGCGAAAGATCTACGAGACGCCAAAGTTCGTCGGCTATGAGGTCATGCTCGACGTGTTCGATGATGTGTTCGCTTACGGCATTTTGCTGGTGCCGAAGGACATTGCCAAGGGACAACAGCGACCGGTCGTCGTTTGTCAGCATGGTTTGGAAGGACGCCCGAGTGATGCGGCTAACCCTGAACTTGATCATCCGGCGTACCACCGCTACGCCTGCCAACTGGCCGAACGTGGCTTCATTACGTATGCCCCGCAGAATCCCTACATCGGCCACGATAAGTTTCGCACGCTGCAACGCAAAGCCAATCCGCTGGGCAAGACTCTGTTCTCCATCATCATTCCACAACACCAGGCCACCATCGCGTGGCTTGCCAGCTTGCCGATGGTCGACCCCCAGCGGATCGCCTTCTACGGCTTGAGCTACGGTGGCAAGTCCGCGATGCGCATCCCGGCGGTTGTTCAGGAGTATTGCCTCTCGATTTGCTCGGCCGACTTCGACGAATGGATTTGGAAGAACTGTTCGTCCCGGGCACCGCGCTACAGCTATATTGGGACCGGCGAGTACGAAATGTTTGAATTCAACTTGGGCCGCACATTCAACTACGCCGACATGGCCGCCTTGATCGCGCCGCGACCGTTCATGGTCGAACGAGGACACGACGACGGCGTGGCGCCCGATGAGTGGGTTGCCTACGAGTATGCAAAAGTGCGGCGGCTCTACGTTCAGCTTGGAATACCAGAGCGGACGACGATCGAATTCTTCGATGGCCCCCATATGATTAACGGCGTAGGCACATTCACCTTTCTGCACCAACACCTCGACTGGCCACAACGCTCTGAGCCTATCCCAGAACATCTGTAGGGAATGTCCTCCGTGACATTCCGTGCGTAACGGTTGGTCTCCGGAACCAGGATAGACGCTAAGCCGTATTCGCAAGATACGGCTCATCGGACGATTGGGTGAAGGTCTTTCGAGGGCAGTTTGCGTTGTCACGTCGGGATCATCGTTTCATACTGGGGAGTGGGGGAGCCGCTCAGGTGTGGGCGCCGTCGCAATGTGGTGTGACGCTCGAATTGAATTCGCAGGGAATCAGCGAAGATGGCCGACAACGCCGCACAAAGTAATGCCGAACAAAGTTTTGCCTCGCACGACTTGTCAGGGCGGCAACTCGGCGACTACCAGGTTCTGCGTCGACTTGGTCGCGGTGCGATGGCCGAAGTTTATCTGGCCGAGCAGATATCGCTGGGCCGCCAAGTTGCGTTGAAGGTTCTGTATCCGCAACTAGCGGTCGACGAAACCTACATCAAGCGGTTTCAACGCGAAGCCCGTGCTGCCGCCGCGTTGGTGCATGCCAACATCGTGCAGATTTACGAGGTCGGCCATGTCGACGGGATTCGCTACATTGCCCAAGAGTATGTGCCAGGGCAAAACTTGCAGCAAATGCTTCTCCGGCATGGCCCTCCCGATACGAAGTTGGCGATGGCCATCATTCGCCAAGTCGCGGCGGCGCTCGCCAAAGCCGCGTCGCAATCGATCGTGCATCGCGATATCAAACCCGAAAACATCATGCTCGCCAGCTCAGGTGAAGTGAAGGTGGCCGATTTCGGGCTGGCAAGAGCCACGGGGGCGGGAACGACAGTCGACCTAACGCAAGTCGGCGTCACGATGGGCACGCCGCTTTATATGAGCCCGGAACAAGTTGAAGGCGGAAAGCTCGACCCCAGCAGCGACATCTATTCTCTCGGCGTGACTTGCTTCCATATGCTTACCGGCTCGCCGCCGTTTCAGGGCGATACGCCGCTGAGCGTCGCCGTGCAACATCTCCACAAACAACCGCCGCCGCTGGAAAACGCACGGCCCGACTTGCCGCCGTCCCTCTGTCGCATCGTACATCGAATGATGAACAAGGAGCCGTCCGGGCGATATGCCACGGCGCGCGAGTTGCTGGTCGACCTGCGGTCCGTCGATGGTCAGGCCGACAGCGACGGCTGGACCGAATTACTCGATGAAGAGACCAGCGCGAAGCTCGCCGCAATGGCTTCTTCGGCTGGCAATGCAACCGCGCGACTCGCGGCTGTGATGCGCGATTCCGCCAGCCCTCGAAGCACATGGCGTTACTGGGCAAAATGGGCCGCCGCGTTGATCTTGGCCGTAATGCTCGGAGCGATGACAGGCAGCTTGCTACGCCAACAGAGCCTGTTGGCCGGCGCGGCAGCCGGGGCCTCGGGATATAAGAAAATGGCCACGGCCGATCTCCAGTACGTGTTCGCCCTGCAAGTCGATACCATCGAGGCGTGGCGGTCGATCGAGGAGCACTATCCCGACAACAAGGAATTCGTCGACACCGCGCAGCAGCAAATCGCACGCATCTATCTACACAGCGACGAATTCGAAAAGGCGTTGGAATTGTTCGAGCAATTCTCCCAGCCCGAGCAATCCAAGGAGTTTCAGGCGTTTGGTCTGGCGGGTGAGGTGGTTGTCTACACCTTGATGACCGAGCACTACGACGAGGCCGTACATGCCTACTTTCGACTCCGGCCACTACGTAATTTCCTGCTCGATCCTCGGATGCGGAGCGATGTCCTCTCCGCGGTGAAACTGTTGGAGAGCAAACAAAAAGACCTCAAACAGCAGACGGCCGACGAGTGGAAAGAGTGGGAAAACGAGCGATTCGGCCCGGATGACGGTTGACAGTTCGCCAAGATGATTCGATGATTCGAGACCTGGGAAGTACACGCTTCGACCGCCGGCTAATCCCGTTGAATCGAGCCGATCCTCCCGGCCAAGCTAAACCATCGCGGCGATCGAGCCGATAAAGACACTCGATACCCGCACAACCACCACACCATGCCCCCTTCGTCTAGTGGCCCAGGACATCGGATTCTCAGTCCGAAGACAGGGGTTCGACTCCCCTAGGGGGTATCTCGCTGCCTAGCATCGAGTCGCATGCCAACGCATTCGGCAGCACAACCGCCCGGTTTCCCCGGGCTTTTTTCGTTTCGTGCGCGAATCTGCGGCTGCTTGCTGCGCCTGATTCTGCGCCGCTTTTTGCTCGGGTGGCGCACTTGGTGCGCCGGATTCTGCGCCGCCCATTTCCTTGATGGCAATTGCCACGGCATCGGTGTAGTGGTCGTCGGTCACTTGCAAGTAGTGCTTGTCAGCGATGGGGGCCGAATTGCCGATCCACTCGCAAACGACATGCAAGGGAAATTTGGCCGTCAGTTCTGTTTGCCGGCTCGCTCGTAGGTTGTGAAAGAGTTTGGGCCAGGGCTTCACGCCCGCTCGTTTGATGATCCGCAAGAATTGTGTTCGTAGGTTTGCGTTCCGCTCTCGGTATCGCGTGATAACGTACTCCGTGCCCGGCTCAGCCTCGTCGAAGACCCCCTCCAGGTAAGGTCGCAATTCGGGAAACAATGGTAGCACCCGAGATTCGCCGCCCGCGTGGTGTTCCGTCTTGGGACTGCGTACCGTGATTCTCTTGCGTTCCCAGTCCACATCACCCCAAGTAAGTTTCAGGTGTTCCGAGGGACAACGAAGCCCGCCGTATCGGCTCAGAGCGACGATCAGCCGCCATTCCGCATCTGGGCACGCTTCGATTACTTGCTCGATGACGTCACACGTTACGAAGTGTTCCCGGCTCGCGTTGACTTGGGCCGGTGTTGAGAGATCGGCGAACGGATTTTCAGCGATCAGCCGCTTTCGTACCGCAGCCCGAAAAAACTGCCGCGCCCGCTTCACTTCGCGGCTTACCGTGGCGGGGGAGTATTTCTGTAGCAACGTTTCCCGCCATTCGTCGGCCTCACCTTGGGTTATCTCCGCGAGTTGTCTATCGCACTCGAAGTGATCGAGCAAATGTTTACGTGTCGATTCGTAGTTACGTCGCGTGTTCGGTTTCAGATTGGCTCGACCCTTGATGTAGACATCGAGAAATGGCCCCAACGCTCGTTGAATCTGCCCCTCCGTACTGGGCTCCCTCGCGAGAATTATCTGGCGTTTTGCTCGGCCACGTTAAAGAATCGCCACGGTTGAGGTCGCAGGTAGCCACAATGTCATCCAATGCACCTGCATCACCCGCAGCGCTGCCAACGATTCCGCTCCTTCCCGGATCTTCGCCTCAATGCTGTCGATCAGTTCGGCCGGCTCGCGAGTGTGTTCTTCACCGGGCTAGTTCGCGTTCATGGTCTTCCGGTTGAAATCGGCACCTTCCCCACTCCCAACTCTCTCAGGCCACACCCTGATAAAGATACTGCTGAAACTCCGAAAATACTTTCCCGATTTCTTCCGGCCGGCCTAGTTCGGCTACGGCATCGGCGATCGAGTCGTTGTATTTGAGCCGCAGTAGCGGGGTCAGTTTTTCTTGATCCAATTCTCGCACGCCTTGCTCTACATAGTGCGCCAGTACAAAGTCCAGGAAGGCTTGCTGCTTGGTGTTGAAGTGCGAATGGATCTCAACCTTGGCCATGTCGGCCCGTTGCTCGCGGGTTAGCGTGGGAAGGGCGTAGGCGACGTAGGCCAGCACGTCGAACAGGTCGCTTTTCTCAGCGTTGATAATCCGCTGCATCGCGGCCATTTGCTCGGCTCCGAATCCCTTCTCCGCCAGCCCTGTCAGTAGCTTGGCGCGGGTGTCGGGCACGCTCCAGATGGCCCGTAGTTCGGCTTCGTCTTTGAAGAACTCGGGCAGTTTCCCAAACAGCGTTTCCATGAACTCCTGTGCCGACATCGGCGCGCCGTCGGGGTGCCAGAAGCTGGTGGTCATCATGTGTTGAATCGTTCGCTCTTTGCCGTCGGCCAGCTTTACTTTCGCCCGCTTTTTGCACTTACAGGGTGTCTTGCCGCACTTCGGGCAGGGGGCCTTTTGACACTCGCAAGGTCGCTGGCCACACGTGGGACACGGTTGCGGGGGCGGGCTTTCGCATACACACGGCCGTTGCCCACACTTCGGGCAAGGGTCTTCTTCCATTGGTTCCCCGTCCCACTCCGGGTCGCTGAAGTGGTGGTGCGCTTTCACGAAATCGTGGATCGTGAAGTAGTCCTTGCCTTCGTACAGTCGGGTGCCGCGTCCGATGATCTGCTTGAATTCGATCATCGAGTTGATCGGCCGCATCAGCACGATGTTGCGGATGTTCCGTGCGTCGATGCCGGTGGAAAGTTTTTGTGAGGTCGTCAAGATCGTGGGGATCGTCTTCTCGTTGTCCTGGAACTCGCGTAAGTGCTGTTCGCCCAACGCCCCATCATTCGCCGTCACCCGCTGGCAATAGTTCGGGTCTTTGCTGGTCGTCATCTGGTTAATCAGGTCGCGGACGGCCAGCGCATGGTCTTGTGTGGCACAGAAGACGAGCGTCTTATCCCGCTGGTCGATCTGTTCCAAGAACAGCTTTACGCGGTGCGCCTCACGTTCCTTGATCTCGATGATCTTGTTGAAGTCGGTTTCCGTGTAGCGTTTCCCTGCCTCAATCTCGCCTTCGACCAGCGTGTCGTCAGACGTGTAAACGTACTCGTCCAGCGTCGTCGAATACTGCTTCACTTTGAACGGCGTCAGGAAACCGTCGTTGATGCCCTCTTTCAGTGAGTAGACATACACCGGTTCGCCAAAGTAGGCGTAGGTATCGACGTTGTCCTTCCGCTTGGGCGTGGCGGTTAGTCCAAGCTGCACGGCGGGAGCGAAGTAGTCGAGAATATCGCGCCAGGTGCTCTCGTCGTTCGCGCCGCCGCGATGGCACTCGTCGACGACGATCAAGTCGAAGAAGTCCGGCGGATACTCGCCGAAGTAAGGCGAAGGATGTCCGTCCTTGGGCGGCCCGCTCATGAATGTCTGAAAGATCGTGAAGAACAGGCTGCCGTTGGTGGGCACGCGGCCCTTCTTGCGAATCTCGTTTGGCGCGATCCGCACCAGCGCATCTTCGGGAAACGCGGAGAAGGCGTTGTAGGCTTGATTCGCCAGCACATTGCGATCGGCGAGGAACAGAATCCGTGGCCGGCGCGATGGTTCGCGGCCCGCCTTCCAATCTGGCAGGTTCCAGCGGCTGTGGAACAGCTTCCAGGCGATCTGAAAGGCGATGAACGTCTTGCCCGTGCCGGTGGCCAGCGTCAGCAGAATGCGGTCCTTGTCGTCGGCAATCGCCTCCAACACCCGCCCGATGGCGATGTCCTGATAGTACCGGCTCTGGAAATAGCCGCCACGGTCCTCGAAGGGGACCACGGAAAAACGGTCGCGCCAAGCGTTCGCTTTGGCGAAGGTCCGGTCCCACAGTTCCTCCGGCGTCGGGAACCCCGCCACTTCACCCTCGGTCCCTTCCTGCATGTCGATGCCATAGACGCCTTGCCCATTGGTCGAATAGGTGAATCGGACGGCCAGCTTGTCGGCATAGTCCTTCGCCTGGGCCACACCCTCGGTCAGCGGTTCATCCCATGCCTTGGCCTCGACCACGGCCAGCTTCGTGTTGCGATAGATCAGCACGTAGTCGGCCATCAGCGACTTGGCGCGCCGCCCAAAGCCCTCCAGTCGACCCAGCGTAATTGGGTACTCCCGCCGAATGCGGCTCCCTTCAACCACCCCCCAGCCGGCAGCCTCCAAGGCCGGGTCGATCTGTTCGGCACGGGTTTCGGCTTCGTTCATTCGGGCGCTCCGAACCGGTTTAACGCGGCTCGGAGGAGGCTGTCGCTGAACAGGTTTTGCTTGCGTTCGGCGGCCTCGGCCCCGGCTGGCCATTTGCTAATGCCCTGGCGAATTCCTTCCAACGTCTGCGGGACGTTCTCACGCACCACCAGCCAACCAACGGTCGCCAATGCCTCCATTCCAAGCGGCGATTGGAAGCCATCAATCAAACTATCAGCCTCCTCGATCACTTCCATGAACGGTGCCCCTTGAGCAGTGCGGAAATAGGCCATTAGTTTCTCGCCGTGATCTGGTGCGAAGTGGATCACATCCTGCGGCGAAGCATCCGCCAGCCGCTTATCGCTGTGAAGGTAACTTCCGTCGAGGCTGTTCAGCAGATGGCGGAGCTTGTCGGAGTACGGGCCATACCTGTCCGCCGAGAATTGCAGCTTGAGCGGGTCTTGGATTCCTAGTCGCTTGATCACAAATTCGAGCACCCACGCAAGCTTTTGCACTTCGAGGATGGAACAATCCAATCCGAGCACTTCATAGCGCCGTATCATCTCGGCAATCAACGCTCGTGCGGCGGTCAGTTTCTCCACGCCGGTCGTCTTTGACACATTCTGGTACGCCCGCGTCGGCTCGTAGACGATCACCTGAACCGCGGGGAGGTCCGCCAGATGCTTCTCAATCATTGGCTTCACGTCCGCCCATTCGAGCTTTCCGTTTCCGGTTCCAAGCGGGGGGATGGCCACCGAATCGATCTTGTTCGCGACTAACACACGCCGTAGGTCGGCAAGCCCTTCATCGATCCATTCGAGTTTGGAAGGATGCCGCCAATGTCGTTTTGTCGGGAAATGGATGACCCAGCGCGGGCCGTGTAGTTGTCCCGTGGCCGTCACGAACATCCGTCCGGTTTGCACGCGCTTGTTCTTACACGCAGCCGCGTAGTCCTTGAAGATGTCCGGGAAGCGTTCCTTGAACATTAGGGCAATGCCCTTCCCCATGACGCCCACCGTGTTGACCGTGTTGACCAGGGCCGTCACATCAGCTTCGAGCAAATTGCCTGAGGTATAGTGGATCATGTCAGAAGTACCATCCTGGTACGGCACGGACCGGCAGTTCAAGCCCGTGTGCGGTTATGGTTTCGGTGACCGTGTTGACCACGTCTTCATTGTAGCATCCGATGCCGAGCAACGCGGAAGCGGGCAGATGCTGGTAGACCAGCGCCTCCGCCTGATAGCGCCCCTTCTTTCCTGGATCATCTGGGTCGTTCTTGAAATCACGATTCCGGAGTATCTTCCAGTCGATCTTGTCCAAATTGGCGACCGCGTTGTAGCACGTGCTCTCAAACATGTAGGCGTGGCCGTCGTAGAATACGAACGGAATGTCAAGTTCCGCTAGCCGGTGGACAGAGCAAGTGAGAATTACGATTTCCTCGTTCGGCCGCTTCGTGACGCCCTGATACCCAGTGTGGATGTTGTACATCATGATGGAATACGGCGTAAAGCAGAATGGCACGTAGTCCGTTAGCGTTCCATAGGGCTCAAGCGGTACGTCACGATGCGTGCGTTTCTCGATTAACTCGACGCTCCCGATAGTAACAAAGTTCGGGTCTCGCGTTGGGCTGTTCTTGCAGTGCAGTCCATACTCAAGCAACCACGATACGTTGTCACGATGCGTGATACGGAAGATGCGAGCGTCTTTGGGATTCAGGCCGGCCATGTCAGCTTTTCGGCATCTCACTTGGTTCGTTTGCAGCAGATTCGGAAAGTTGTCCGCTGAAGGCTTGGTGCAGCAGCGACTTCTTCAACTCGTCGAGCGCCGCCAGCTTACGTTGGTAGATGGATTCGAGACGAGAAGTTGATTCCACCATTCCCTGAACTGACTGCACGACGCGATTTTGCTCGCCGGCCCGTTTCGGGAAGGCTATAGGAACACTACCTACTTCCCTCGCTGAAATATGGGGAACGCCTAGGCTGCGTCCAGGGTCA
>CAZNXE010000019.1:21817-22378 GCA_964576465.1 uncultured Planctomycetaceae bacterium | reverse complement strand
GGATTGATTACGTCGGAGGTAATCCGCAGGACTCGCTGCAATAGAAGACTGGGAATGTCGTCTTCACGAAGGATCGCTGCCTTCAGTCCTGTCGAGATGACGGGGCGGTCCAGGGAAAGAACGACGTCATCTTTATTCAATTGAAATCGCTCGAATTCGGCGGATTGCTCAGCGGGAAGATGGACAACATCGTTGGTCCAATCCACGAATCCATGAGAGACGTTTGCGTTCCGTAAGAGCCGAATTCCCTTTCCATTCTTGGTGTACCACTTGGACTTGAACGCATAGCCGTTTTGAAAATCGCACACGTCAACAAGTAGCTTCTCCACCCACCCGTCGCCGCGCGTGGTGAAGACGGCGTTGAGGTGGCTTTCGAATAGGGCTCGGGCGTTTTGGAGGTTCTTTTCGGCGTTCGCTTGGGCGGTGGCGATGCCGGCAAACGCTTCGTCCAAGATCCCCACAATCCGCCGCTGCTCGGGGCGGTCTGGATATGGAACTGCAATCGCCTTGATCTTGGCCAAGCTGAGGTTCTTTTGGCGGACACCGCGTCGAAGCTTCAAA
>CAZNXE010000019.1:16972-21780 GCA_964576465.1 uncultured Planctomycetaceae bacterium | reverse complement strand
CGTATAGCAAGAATTTGAAGTTGGTTCCGTTTGTTGGCAGCATACCCGCAACTGCCTGATTGAACGCCGCATCGCGATCAAGAATCGATGCCTTGAGTGCCGCCGTGTCATACATCCCAAGTAACAGAGAACCCTTTGGAAACAGCTTGGCATTGGAACGGTCCAGGCCTGCCTGAGTTATGCATTTCTTCGAATCATTTGTGTAAACGTCGTTTAGCTCACCGGACGAATACCAAGGGATGTCACCACCGTCCCAGAAGGATTTAGTAGACTTCAACGGCGTCCCGCCACTATTGAGCTGCGAGATTTCTCCGAGGGTTGTTGTCTCCCAGCGGTCGCTCATAGCAGCCCCCGAATCGTCGCCAGCACTTTTGCACTCTCGCCGTCCAGCGCCGCAATCTCGTCCATGATCTCCTGCGGGCTGCGATGCACGGTTTCCTTGCCACCATTGGGATTCTTCGCGGACAGATCAAACGTCGACGGGTCGATGTCCTTCACGTCCACTGTCCAGGACTTGTCCGAATCGGCGAACTTCTTTTGCAGCTTTACGAACTCCGCCAGGTCGTCGTCGTTGAGTGGATTGGTCTTGCCGAGGTTGCGGCCGGGGTCGAGTTGGTAGAACCACACCTTGCGGGTCGGCGCGCCTTTCTCGAAGAAGAGGACGACGGTCTTCACGCCCGCACCCTGGAACGTGCCGCCCGGGCAGTCCAACACGGTGTGCAGGTTGCAGCTTTCCAGCAGTAGCTTGCGGAGGCTGGTCGAGGCATTGTCGGTGTTCGAGAGGAACGTGTTCTTGATGACCACACCCGCGCGCCCGCCGGCCTTGAGCATCTTGATGAAGTGTTGGAGGAACAGGAACGCCGTCTCGCCCGTGCGGATCGGAAAGTTCTGCTGCACTTCCTTGCGTTCTCCGCTACCGAATGGAGGATTGGCTAGCACCACGTCGAAGCGGTCCTTCTGCTGAATGTCGGCCAGGTTCTCGGTCAGCGTGTTGGTGTGCGTGATGTTCGGCGCATCAATGCCGTGCAGGATCATGTTCATGATGGCCATGACGTAGGCCAGCGACTTCTTTTCCTTGCCGTAGAACGTGCGCTGCTGAAGTGTCTTCAAGTCCTTGGTGGTCAGCTTCTTTTTGGCTTTGAGGAAATCGAACGACTCGCACAAGAAGCCCGCCGAACCACAGGCCCCATCATAAATCTGCTCGCCGATCTTCGGCTTGACCACGCGTACCATGGCGCGAATCAACGGGCGTGGCGTGTAATACTCACCGCCGTTGCGGCCGGCGTTGCCCATGTTTTTGATCTTGGCTTCGTACAGATGCGATAGCTCGTGCTTTTCCTTCTGCGAACGGAACCGCAGTTCGTCGATGTGGTCGATGATCTCGCGGAGGTTGTATCCGCTGGAGATCTTGTTTTTGATTTCGCCGAAGATTTCGCCAATTTTGTACTCGATGGTGTCTGGCCCGCTGGCCTTCTGCTTGAAGCCGTGCAGATAGGGGAACAGCTTGCCGTTGACGAATTCGACCAGATCGTCGCCGGTCATCGCGGCGTTGTGGTCGAGCTTGCCGTCTTTGCCCTTGGGCGCGGCCCAGATTTCCCAGCGGAACTGCTTCTGGAGAATGAAGCGGTACCGCTTTCCCTCCAACGCCGCCTCGTCGGCGCGGTCCAGTTCCAACCCATCGAGGTATTTCAGGAACAGCAGCCAGGAGGTTTGCTCGGTGTAATCCAGTTCCGTCGTACAGCCGGCCTCACTCCGGAGGACAGTGTCGATATTCTTGAAAGCCTGTTCAAACATGCGGTGCGTTGGGGTTCGTGGGGATTGGAGAGAAATAGAGGCATCGCCCAGACACACGGACGGATCGCCGGGTCGAACAATTCAGAACGAGAATCAGCCCCGTTCAGCGGCGAGTTGTGTGCCCCCAGCGGCTTTCGAAGCACCAGTCAAGCGTTGAGCCGAGCCGAGTCGTCGCGGTAGGTAGGTGCAAAATAATCCGCCACAAGCGTCCCCGGCTCGGTTGAAAGTTTCTCACGGAGCGACCGCACAGGAACACCCAACCGAGGTAGTCTACCTGCTCGGGAGGCAGGCCGACAGTTGGCGAACCACTTTACCCCGACGATCATTGCAAGGATGGCGGAAGCGTCATTTGACGCCGCTTCAGGAATTCCAGCTTAATGCGTCTGCCGGCGGTTGGGTTACGCAAGATGGATACGACACGAAGGAGTGGTCTGCCCCCATTTTCTGTCCCAGGGGTTATGAGAGTATGGGTTGGGGGTTAACGCTTCTTCATCTCGGCTGTGCCGCTTCTGGAACGTAGGCGCAGCCGGAGCGGAAGAAGGGTGGTGTTGGATGTTTATTGCTGTCTTCAGGCAATCGTGCGGCTCGTACAGAGCGACGATGCGAAGCAGCACTCACCCGTTGTGTTGTCCCACGCAGAACGTCACCAAAAACACGTGGAATTCATCAAGTGCTTGATTCAAGAGCACCCTCAATTAGTTGCCGAGGCAGCCCGTAACGTCGGCTGGGAGTTGACCCAGAAGAGCAATCCCGCGGTTCCTGTTTGACGTTGTGCAAGAAGCTCAGAAATCCGCAATGCGTTATCGACTTCACCCCGCTCTCGTCGGATTCGAGCGATTCACTGGCGTGGAGGGGGGTTAGAACGAGAAATTAAAGTTTCCTAGTGAACCGGTGCCGTTTGAATTGATTGTGGCATTGCCTTGTACGAGGACACTCCAAAAGAATTGACCCGTCAATGGGTTAAAAAGTCGAACCTCGATCGTGGCATTATTGATCTCCCCAGAAAATCCGCTTGAGGAGAGTGTCAATTCAAAGTTGCCGCGAATACGTGCGAGTGGTTGCCCCACAATTGAAATGGTCTTGGTGACCTGAACTGAACCAGAGACGGAATACGACGTGGGCGAGTTGATCGTTCCGGAGACTGAAAGACTGGAAACGAATCCTCCCGGAATGTTGGTAACCGAACCAACGAAGCCTATGTTGCCACTGGTGGCACCTGACACGGACAAACTGAATGTGCCTGTCGCACTTGCGCCGGCGAAATTCGGAGTTCCGCTGGTCTTGGTGAGCGTCAGTGTTCCGTTGCCACTTGTGCTAAGCGAACCCGACATGCGGAAGTTCGCGCCGAGCAGGCTCAGCGATGATGAACCGCTGAATGACACAGTGGTCGTGAAACCGCTCTTGGCAACCGTAACCACTGCGGAATTGACAGAGAAACCGCCGAGCACAAGGTTCGTTGCAGAGCTGCTGACGCTGAAATTGCCGTTGGAGAAAACAGAGCCGCTCATCGATAACGAGCTGGAACCCTTGCCAGGCACGCCAGATAGCGAGCCGCTGAACGACACGGAGCCGGACGTCGGGCTGAACAATACCAGTTGGAACGTGCCGCTGCTGGATAGACCGCCAAAGCTGGGCGTTCCACTGGTCCTGGTGAGCGATAAGGTTCCGTTGCCGCTCGTGCTAAGCGAACCCGACATGCGGAAGTTCGCACCGAGCAGGCTCAGCGACGATGAACCGCTGAATGAAACGCTGGTCGTGAAACCGCTCTTGGTAACCGTGACCACCGCAGAGTTAACAGAGAACCCGCCGAGAGTAAGGTTCGTTGCCGAACTACTGACGCTGAAATTGCCGTTGGAGAAAACAGAGCCGCTCATCGATAGCGAGCTGGAACCCTTGCCGGGCACGCCAGATAGCGAGCCGCTGAACGACACAGAGCCAGATGTTGGGCTGAACAGCACAAGTTGGAACGTGCCGCTGCTGGATAGACCGCCGAAGCTGGGCGTTCCGCTGGTCTTGGTGAGCGATAAGGTTCCATTGCCGCTCGTGCTAAGCGAACCCGACATGCGGAAGTTCGCACCGAGCAGGCTGAGCGATGATGAACCGCTGAAGATAACGTTTGTTGAACTGCCGCCTCTAAAGACCCTCACCACGGCGGAGTTGATTGAAAATCCGCCGAGCGACAAGTTGGTTGCGGAGCTACTGACGTCAAAAAATCCGTTTGAATAAACCGCGCCGCTCATATTGAGCGAACTGGAACCCTTGCCAGGTACCCCAGACAGCGAGCCGTTGAACGACACGGAACCTGATGTGGGGCTGGACAGCACAAGTTGGAACGTGCCGCTGCTGGATAGACCGCCGAAGCTTGGCGTTCCGCTGGTATTGGTGAGCGATAAGGTTCCGTTGCCACTCGTGTTAAGCGAACCCGACATGCGGAAGTTGGCACCCAGCAGGCTAAGCGATGATGAACCGCTGAATGACACGCTGGTTGTACTGCCGGATCTTGTGACGGTCACCTGGGCGGAGTTGATCGAGAATCCGCCGAGCGACAAGCTCGTTGCCGAGCTACTGACGCTGAAATTGCCGTTGGAGAAAACAGAGCCGCTCATCGAGAGCGAGCTGGATCCCTTGCCGGGCACGCCAGATAGCGAGCCGCTGAATGACACGGAACCAGATGTCGGGCTGGACAGCACAAGTTGGAACGTGCCGCTGCTGGTGAGACCGCCGAAGCTGGGCGTTCCGCTGGTCCTGGTGAGCGATAAGGTTCCATTGCCACTGGTGCTAAGGAAGCCCGACATGCGGAAGTTCGCACCGAGCAGGCTGAGTGATGATGAACCGCTGAATGAAACGCTGGTCGTGAAAACGCTCTTGGCAACCGTAACCACCGCGGAATTGACAGAGAACCCGCCGAGCGACAGGTTCGTTGCCGAGCTACTGATGCTGAAATTGCCGTTGGAGAATACAGAGCCGCTCATCGAGAGCGAGCTGGAACCCTTGCCGGGCACGCCAGACAGCGA
>CAZNXE010000019.1:0-16872 GCA_964576465.1 uncultured Planctomycetaceae bacterium | reverse complement strand
CAGAGCCGCTCATCGAGAGCGAGCTGGAACCCTTGCCGGGCACGCCAGACAGCGAACCGTTGAAGGACACGGAACCAGACGTCGGGCTGGACAGCACCAACGAGAATGTTCCGTTGCCCGAGAGTCCACCAAATCTGGGGCTACCCGAGGCAAGATTCAAATTCAATGTTCCCGCTCCGGACGATGAGAGCGAACCCGAGACGGCAAACATGGCATTGAGGAGCGAAGTGGTTGCATTGCCTTCGATCTGAACGTCGACGACTCCCGCGGTGCGAGTGACATTGAGTATCGCCGAATTGATGGTGAAACCCGCCAGCGAGAGGTTGGTCGCGGAACTCGTGAGATTGAAGTCGCCGTTGGAATCAACAGTCCCCGCGAAGCCCAACTGGCTAGATCCGGTACCAGGGATCTTGCTCAAAGAGCCCACGAAGGCAATGGAACCGTCAGCCGGACCGTTGAGCACCAAGGTGAACGAACCACTGCCGGAAAATCCACCGAATGCACCGGCCAGGGTTTCACCAGACTTCAAAGTCATCGTCAGGTTGCCGCGCAATTGCGAGTCTAGCTCTCCTTCGACAGAGAACATGGCGCCCAACAATTCAGCATTGCCATTGATGCCAACCCGGATTCCGTCGGCGTCGCTAATCAGTTCAATTTCCGCGTCGGTGATAGTCAACCCGCCGAGTGTGATCTCATCGACCGATGCTCGTCCGGTGAAGGGAAGATACGTACCGCCGGGCCCAACGACCGGTGCCGTCATCCGCACCGTGAAGGCAGCCGAATCGACCACATTGTCGATCGAAAGATTTGCCAAGAATTCTAGCCCGCCAACGCGCTGGATCGGATCGCTGCTGGAGAGATCATAGCCAGGTGTATAGGCCCGAAGCGTGGCGTCTGCTTGCCCGACGGTTGGTAGTTGGAACAGCGACGTGTCCAGCCCCAGACTCTCCATCACCCTATTAAAGTCACTCGTCTCGCCAGGAGATGCGTTCGTGTCCAGCGCCAACTCAAATCGGCCGCGGGGCAACGGAATCGAGTCGCCAAAGAACGTTCTCAAATCCGCGAACGGGTCGAGGCCCACCGCTGGCGCGTCGGGCAGGTCGAGCAACTGTTGATCCAACACGGCTTCGACTTCCAGCCCTCCGAGCCATGGAATAGAACCGGTGACCGTGATGGCCGAGTTGCCGAAATCAAGTGTTTCGCCAGGATTATCAGGGTCGGGCAGCACGCCACCGAAGATTCGCCCGTTGGCCAACTCAATACCCAGGAGCTTGGAGTTGAGCACACCCTCGAAGAACATGTTGGTTGCAATCGTGGACGCGGAGTCCTGAATCTGAGCACCCAACGCATCGAGAAACGCGAGCACCGCGTCTTCCCGGATGTCGCCATTTTCATCGAAGAACAGATCCAAGAAAGCTTCGTTAAAAGCCTCCACATCGCCATCAAGCAAGTCTTGCAGTTCTTGCGGAAGCAGCGTCGCATAGGAGATTGGCAGATACGCCTGAATGCGGGCAAACTCTTCCATCTCTTTGAGAGAATCTTGCACCGCTTCCAGGAACGACGGGACGGTGCTGAAGAGTTGCGTGAGGTATTGGATTTCGTCTTCCGCGGTTTCCAGTTCTTCGCCTGCTTGCTTTGCCGCGTCGATAATGTTGAGAATGACCTCGAACGGATCGGTCAGTAGTTTGGCCTGCAACGTGCCTCCGGTGAGCAGGAAGCCGCCCAAGCTTCGCATTCGATCAAGCAACTCTTGTGAGGTGACCGGGATCTTTCCTGGTTGGACTGGATCGTCGAAATCGTCGACGATTTGAACATTATTCTCAAGCAGCGTTGACCCAGGTCCGAACTGAGCGATGGAGAGCGAGAAGCTCGCGGCGATGGCTTGGATCTGCGATGTGACCAGTTGGCCCCAATTTGGCGAAAGCGGATTGAGCGCTGAGAGTGAGAGCTCTCCCGCGGCAAGGTCTTGTAAGACTTCGACGCTATTGAAAGGCAGTTCATAGGCGATCGTCGTTTGATCCGTGACATCGGGTGTCACGTTCATCAAGAATCCCAAAGGCCCCAGCGGTGCGCTGCCAATCAGTTTGAGCATGCGTATGATGCTGGCGTCCAGCCCAAAGGATACGCCAGACTTAGAGATCGATAGCTGAACACCTACAGGCGGATCGCCAACGGGAACGCCCAACAAAGTTGGTTGCAGAGAACCCTCAATCAACAGTCTCGGGTCAAACGAATCGCTCGCCACGAACGCCGCTGTCTGGGCAAAGGCGTCAAATGCCGCAGAGCCCAACGTATTGATCAATACCGAAGTGAACTCGCTAATGAATTCCACGGGAATCAAACGATCGACCGCAAGATTCTCGGATCCAAAGCTTGTCAGCAGTCCGAAGGGATCGACGGGGTCGTTTTCTTGGCCCACATTCCGTAGCCCCATGGCCACCAACTGCTCTCCCGTGGAGAGGGCATCATTCAGCCCGGCTAGGATGATTTGGGGGCCGAAACGGAGCATGTCTTTCACGACGGCATCGCCCAGGCCGACCGCGATGGATAGTTTCTGTTGCAAAGCGGCTGGAAGCTGATCGACCGATTGTCCGCCGTTGGCACCCAATTCATTCAGCACATCGTCGAAGTCCAGGGCATCGCGCAGAAGTAGGATGAAGTCTTGCCCGTTGAGATCAAGAAACGTCTGACCCGCTGCCAAGAAAGGCAACAACAAGTCGGCCAACGCGGAATCCTCGGGATTGGCTTGAAGCACGCCGAGGATTTCACCAGCGACATTCTCGAAGAAGACTTGACCTTGCTGGAGCGCCCCGTCGGCCACTTGTGTAAAGAAGGCCCTCAGTCCTACCGCGGTGGCCATTGCCAGGCCATCGGTACGCAGCAGAGCACCAAAGTCGGCCTGCGCTGGCATCAAAATGCCAAGGGGATTTCCGTTGGACGGGGCTTGGATGAAAAAGCCGAGGCTCGGATTCAGCTCGTCGCGCAAATCGAACACGACTTTGGCATCTGCAAGCGGAATACCGAAGGCGCGGATATCGCCGAAGCCCAACAGGGCCAGTCCTGCATCGGCGATCGTCGCGCCGCCGATCGGCAGTGTTAGGTTGGCTGCAACGGTTGCCGTGCCCGTAAGCATCTTCGCGACCGCCACGTGTGTCAGTTGGCCTTGCAGTGCCAGCGTTACCGGCTCGGTCCAGGTTGGTCGGACGTATCCCCCGCCCGCGTCTGGTACCCAAAGATCTTGAACAATGCTTTCAATGAGCTGCGGCGACGTCAATTCGATATCAAAGGGATTGGGAATGTTCCCGAGATCGGCAGGGCGTTGGATATCTTCAGGCTCGGGCAGTAGTACCGTCCCGAATTGAATCGAGCCGGCGGCGCCTGTAATGAGGAACCCGGTCTGTGCAATCGGAATCGCCAAAGGCACGCTCAGCGTCGCACCGATGGGCCCCGCCGTCGTCAACGCGAGTATGCCGGCGGCGCCAAAATCCGAAACCTTGAAGGCGCCGGCGATCGCGGCGTAGAAGACGGGTTCTTCCGACAATCCGGGGTCGGCATCGACCGAGCCGACGGTTAGTGCCCCCTTGATCTTGAACGCCCCAACATCGACGCCGACCTCGAAGCCTAGGCCACCGAGATCGACAATCGCGAATTCATTGTTGATGAGCTTAAAGAGATCGATTTCCAGATTGGTGAACTCGCTGCCCACGTCGAAAATGAAATCTTCCGGAAACCATGCGGGAATGCCCGCTTGACCGGAGGTGATGAGATTCAGTTTCGTGGGATCGGCGATTCCGACGATTACCTCGTCGCCTGGAGGTCCTTCGAATGCAAAGAATCCATCTTGGAATTTCAGCCCAATTCTGGAAATACTCAGTGGCATAAACTCCGAGAAAAAGTCTTGTAACAAGCTTGGTGAGCCGTCGGAACGATTGACCAAGGCGATGTCTATTTGGTCAATGTCGTTGAAGTCGGGCACTCCGCCCTGCAGGATGGACAACGATTCGATCGTGCCACTCAAGCCAATCAACGGCGACTGCACATTGAAGTTGAGGGTCGCCAGCGGATCGTTCTCGCCCGGATTGAAGTTGATCGACAGCCCGGGCTCGCCACCCGACCCCGGCACTGCGCCAAGGGAAACGTAGTCGCCGACCGAGGCGGTCAATGTTCCGATGCTCATCGACTCCAGCCGTGGCGTTAGGTCGAATAGCGTTGCCGGATCGTCGAGGAAGTTGTCCGCGACATCGATATCCAGACCAAAAGCAAAGCCCAGGTCTGAAAGCTGTAAGAAATCGCCAAGCTTCAGCTCGAATAACAGGCCTGCTTGAGCATCGATATTAAGCGAAGTTGAGTTGGCGTCGCGACCGATGGTGCCGGTCAAGGCAATCTCAGCACCGAAAAGGTCGAGACCGGTGCCGTCGGAAGGTTGAACTTTGTTATTGGCCGCATTGACGTCGATTCCTACGCTACCCGTGACCCCTGGCAGAAGCGTACCATCGACATATCCGGCCACAACCAACTCGCCGGAGAAGACCAATTCACCGATTTCCCAGTTCGCAAAGCCGATAGTGATATCGGAAAGGTTGATCGGCACGATGCGTCCTTCAGCGATGTCGAAGCCGATCTCGATGCCAGTAAACGTATTCGGGTTCACAACAGTACCGGCCGCCGTTTCGCCGATGCTCAAAATAGGATCGAATGGCAGAATAGAGTCCAGAAGCCCTAGGTCAAAGAAGCCATCGACCGAGAGAACGAAGTTGGTGAAGTCGGTATAGCCTTCACCGTCGTCGGCAAAGGTGAGTCCCGCATTGGTCACATCCAGCGGCAGGAAGCCTGCCAAACCGAGCGTACCTAAGACTCCCCCTGGGGTCTCGAGCTGTACGCTGTCGAGACCAAATTTTGCAACGCCACCCACCACATTGAACCGGAAATTGGTGATACTGAAGCTGGCCGCATCCAACGAACCCAACGTGTCTTGCAATTTCAACTCAGCACTGCCAACACTAAAGATGTCGGTAGCGTCGTCGAGATCCAACTGTAAGGTGGTGTTAAGCACATCCACTTGGAAGAATGAATCGGGCCCCAATCCGACGGTAAGTTGCCCGAGATTCAGGAGAATGTCGCCGGTTAGAATGTTCATCGAACCGGTCGCGTTGTTGACGACCGCGTCGAACGAGCCACCCCCGTCGGGATATAGCGAGACCTGTCCCAGGCTCAACTGAATCGATCCCTGCGTTTCAAACCCACCCAACGCTGGGCGGTATGCCATTCCGCTAACCGTGGCGGTCAAGTCGGATACACGCAACAAAGGTGAGGGCCCGGCCGGATAGTCCCACGCCTGACCGGGAGCAAACGACATCTGAATCTGGTCCAGGGCAACCCCATCGATCAACCCATCGCCGTCGTCGTCGAACAGGGAAAGATCGACCGTCCCGGAAACGTCGGCGTCAGCCAGCACACCCAACAGGGTAACCGTCGCACCACTCGCGATGGCCACGGGGGAACCCGGTGGAGGTGAAATGAGATAGTCGATTTGACTGATATCGAAGCGAATGATGTCATCGACCACGAAGGCCAGATCCTGCGCCTGGATACCAATCAACTCTGGCAGTCCGCTGAAGCTGGGTTGGCCGGTGGTGTGGTCGACGTCGAGGTTCCATTGGAAATCGGCCTGCAAGCCGCCACTGGCGGTGACGCCCGAGAAGTCGAGTTCGGCTTGGAGTGCGGCGACGCCACTCATCGACAGTTGGCTGACGCCGTCGTTCGAGTCGAGTGTACCGGCCAGTGTGATTTGGCCCGTGATGTTGCCTAGTCCGCTGGCGGAGGTGACTGTTAACATGCCGGCCAGTTGTTCGTCGGCGAAAGGATCGCCCAACGCCGCAGGCATTAACTCGGGCAGCCCCAGCGTGTCGAACCCGCCAACGGCCAGATACCCGTCCAAGGTCAGGCTGCCGAAGCTGCCGCCAAGGTCCAGTTCGAGGTTCGACAGGTCGACCTTCAGTGGCGGCGTATCGGTCAGACGAATCTCACCGGCGGTGTAGGTCACGCCAAAGGTCAACGGGTTGGTCTGGCTCAGGTCGACGAACGACTCGGATGTTTCGTCGTAGCGTTGCACGCTGACCGAAAGATTGGGCGAACCAATCGCGCTGCCCAACTCCGAGGCCAGTTGCGTGGCGTCGACGAACCCGCCCAAGGCGAAGTCCAACTGCGGGCTGGAATCGCCCGGATCGTACGCCGCATCGATGCGTGTCAGCCGCAGCGGCACCCAGCCCGAAAGGGTCAGTGCTTGGCTGACCGCCGACGGGATGTCGATCCCCAGATCGAAGGCCCCGCTGGCGATATCGATCGAACCGATGCCAGGGTAGGCCAGCGGATCGTTGCCATTGAACGCGGCGGCAGCGACTCCCAACCCGCCGGGCAACAACTGCACATCTTGGGCGTCGAACAACAACTCGCCCGTGCGAAAACCATCGTCCAGCTCCGGGCGGATCTGCAAACCACTGACACCCAACGTCAAGCCGGTCAACGTCAGCAACGTCGTCTCGCCGACTGAAAGATTCACATCCCCCAGGCCAATCGACGTCGAAAGACCAAACCCGTCAATCAGCCCATCGCCGTTGTCGTCATAGCCGTCGAGGTTGCCCAACGACAACGCGACCACTCCCACAAAGTCACCCGGCAAATCGGTAAAGGTCAACGTGGCATCGTTGAGCGTGGCAACCGGATCGCCCGGATTGACGGTCGCCGGATCGAGGTACTGAATCTGAGCCACTTCGAGTGTCAGCAGATCGGCGACGGTCAGTTGTACGGTATTGGCTTCGATCGACGAGAGTGTCGGCAGTCCGCTGAAGCTGGGTTGGCCGGTGGTGTGGTCGACGTTGAGGTTCCATTGGAAGTCGGCCTGCAAGCCGCCACTGGCGGTGACGCCCGAGAAGTCGAGTTCGGCTTGGAGTGCGGCGACGCCACTCATCGACAGTTGGCTGACGCCGTCGTTCGAGTCGAGTGTACCGGCCAGTGTGATTTGGCCCGTGATGTTGCCTAGTCCGCTGGCGGAGGTGACTGTTAACATGCCGGCCAGTTGTTCGTCGGCGAAAGGATCGCCCAACGCCGCAGGCATTAACTCGGGCAGCCCCAGCGTGTCGAACCCGCCAACGGCCAGATACCCGTCCAAGGTCAGGCTGCCGAAGCTGCCGCCAAGGTCCAGTTCGAGGTTCGACAGGTCGACCTTCAGTGGCGGCGTATCGGTCAGACGAATCTCACCGGCGGTGTAGGTCACGCCAAAGGTCAACGGGTTGGTCTGGCTCAGGTCGACGAACGACTCGGATGTTTCGTCGTAGCGTTGCACGCTGACCGAAAGATTGGGCGAACCAATCGCGCTGCCCAACTCCGAGGCCAGTTGCGTGGCGTCGACGAACCCGCCCAAGGCGAAGTCCAACTGCGGGCTGGAATCGCCCGGATCGTACGCCGCATCGATGCGTGTCAGCCGCAGCGGCACCCAGCCCGAAAGGGTCAGTGCTTGGCTGACCGCCGACGGGATGTCGATCCCCAGATCGAAGGCCCCGCTGGCGATATCGATCGAACCGATGCCAGGGTAGGCCAGCGGATCGTTGCCATTGAACGCGGCGGCAGCGACTCCCAACCCGCCGGGCAACAACTGCACATCTTGGGCGTCGAACAACAACTCGCCCGATCGAAAGCCATCGTCCAGCTCCGGGCGGATCTGCAAACCGCTGACACCCAACGTCAAGCCGGTCAACGTCAGCAACGTCGTCTCACCGACAGAAAGATTCACATCCCCCAGTGTGAGTGACGTCGAAAGACCAAACCCGTCGATCAGCCCATCGCCGTTGTCGTCGTAGCCGTCGATCTCATCTAAAGAGATGCTGACCGTTCCCAACTCGCTCGGGAGATTCGTAAACGTGAGGCTGATGTCCCGCAACAAGGCAACAGGGCCATCGCTATTGGTGGATGCGGTCGTTGCGAGGAACTCCACTTCTCCAACTGTAAGTTCCAGGAAGTTGTCTGCGACGATTGTGACAACAGGCGCCGACGTGTCTGGGGCGGTGAATAGTTGCAGCGCGGAACTGAACATCGTTTGGTGATTGCGGGCAAGAATCTGGTCGGTGGCGTTCACCCGGCGGTCGCGATTGAAATCGTAAACGTCCTCGATGCCCGCGGGATTGAAGAAGAAGTGCGGGTTGTTGCGAGCATTGGTTTCATCCGTGGCGTTGACGATGGCATCGGTGTCGGAGTTCCCCGTTTCGCCGATTGCATTTCCAAAGTAAAAGATGTCGTTTTGAGCGAGCCCGGTATTTGGCGTGGCAAGAACTTCGATCCGCAGCCACTGCTGCGCGATGGCGTTGTCGGGCCAAGTAATGGTGATACGGTCGGCGCCGGAATCTCCTTCACCCTGTCGTACGGTGATATCCAAGGGGGCCGGTGCGTCTTGCCACGTTGTTACGTCGGAGCCATTGCCAACGCGAAAGATAAAGTCATCGGCGGATAGCGTCTCGGGACTCGCCAAACCAGCAATGTCAACGACGACTCCGTTGACTCCTTTGGAATAGCTGGAATAGTTGGCGAATGTGGCCGTCTCTCCCGGAAGAAGCGGGGCCTTGTCGGTGGCGATGGCGTTGTCATCATCTGCGTTGTTCGCCGTATCGTTGCCGTCGAAGGCTGAGTTGTTGTAGAAAAGAAAGCGGTCAACAACCGCCGCACTGCCAAGAGTTACATCGATCTCGAATGCGGCAAGCGCCGATGTGAAGTCAGCAGCAGGCGCAATTCGATCTTCAAGCGGATCAAAGGCCAACCGACGAAAAGCGGGGGGGCTAGGGCGACTTTCTCGTCGATGTCGCCAGGACCGCTTTCTTCGGGCTTCACGGTTGCGATGCCGTTTCATGACCATCCTCGGTTGCCATTTTGTGCGCACCCCTAGCGATCAATCTCAGCACAAATGAGGTGATCCCTCGAAAAAAGCACCGGCCAAATAAGAAAATACCAAGCCGGCGGGATTGGATCACGAACACTGGACGCCGTAGCCACAATGCCGTCAAGGACATTCAGAACGAACACTGTAACGCAAAGCCGCATGACTCGACGGCCTTTGCTAAGTCATGTTCGCGTGGCGGACCGCCTCTCTGAAAACGAATCGCTAGGGAGTTAAGTGCGGTAATCGTGAGGAATTCACTGGAAATTTCAAATATTCCAATAAAAAGGTCGGGAATCGCGTTTTCAGGACAAATGCCCGTCCGCGCATGGACGTTGAGATATGAACCCTGGAGCCCAACGTGCGATTGCCGAGCGGGTCAATCGTCTTCGTCGAGCCCCACTTCGCGCATTTTATCCTTGAGCCGCTTGATCGCTCGAAAAAATCGCTGACTGGCGGCAGTTTCGCCAATATCCAGAAGCTTCGCCACTTCCGCGTTGCCGAGTAGTTCAAAGTGACGCAGCGCCAGAATTTCACGATCGATCGGCTGCATGCCTTCAATCAGGTCTTCAAGAATGCGGATTTGTTCCGCCTTGGCAATCACATCCGACGGACTGGGGGCCTCGTCGACGAAGAACGAGGCAATCGAAACCGAGGAAGCGCCGACGTTGTTCCCACCCACGGCGAATTCCAAACCAGCATCCCGCTTTTGGGTACCCAGGTGAAAGCGGTGTGTTGCCAGAAGTTGTTGCTGCGTAAGCGAACGAAGCCAAAGATAGGTCGGCACTCGAGGTTCTCTGACGTAATCGTCCAGTCCCTTCGCGGCTTGCAGCATTGCCTCTTGAACGATGTCCGACGGATCAACCCGACCACGGAGCTTGGAGTTGAGCCGCAACTCGACCATCCGGCGCAGCTTGGGACGATGTTGTTCCAGCAACCCTTCAATCGCTTGCCGATCTCCTTCCCGAGCAGCTTTCGCGGGCCCCTCAGATTCTTGATCGTCAGATGGTATCATGAAGCCTCCGAATCGCTTCGTGGTCGCCCCCGGGACCACGATGTAATTGTAAGTACAGGCTCCGTGACTAGCAAACTTTGGAGCTTGATTGGAACTCTGCCATGTCAAACTTGGAAAACCTTGACGAATCTGGACTGGCAGAGCTGGAAAGCATCGTGTCCGACTACAACGACCGCTATCGGCGCGGAGAACAACCGAACGTCGAGGAATACGTCGCACGCTATCCGAGACTTGCGGAGGAGATTCGAGAGACGTTACCCGTCTTGAAAAAACTGCGCGATCTAACGCCGGCGCTGCCTTCCGCCGAGGCGTCCGAGGTGATGGAATCAATCCCGGAGAGAATCGGCGACTATCGCATTCTGGGGGAACTCGGGCGTGGCGGAATGGGAGTGGTCTATCATGCCGTGCAAGAGTCGTTGGACCGTACGGTGGCGCTCAAGGTCTTGCCTGGCTCGGCGCTGCTCAACCGGCGAAGCCGCGAGCGGTTCCAACGCGAAGCACTGATCGCGGCTCGACTGCACCACACCAACATTGTGCCCGTATTTGGAACAGGAGAAGCGGACGGGGTCCATTACTATGCGATGCAATACATCGAAGGCGACAGCCTCGACCGCATCGTTCTTGCCTTGCAAGAACTGGAACCCGATCTAGATTCGGCCGGCCGCTGCCAAATCACACCGGTCGAGGACTCCGGTCGCCTTGTCGAGACGACCGAGCGACTGTTGAAAGGGCACTTGACGCCTGAGGATGATGTCAAAGGTGATGCTTCGGTCGCCTTGTCGAGTGCTCTATCCAGTTCAAATTCAGCGGTTTCAGGATATCCGGCCTGCGTGGCCCGAATCGGAATTCAGATCGCACAAGCTCTGGCCTACGCACATGCACACGGAGTTCTGCATCGCGACATCAAGCCATCGAACCTGATACTTGACCATAGCGGAACGATTTGGGTCACCGACTTTGGACTCGCGCGTCTCGACGATCAAGCGGGTCTAACATCGACGGGCGACCTTGTCGGCACGCTGCGCTACATGGCACCAGAGCGATTGAAGGGGGAAGTCGATACCCGCACGGACATCTATGCGCTGGGACTCACCTTGTACGAGTTACTGACGTTCCGCCCGGCGCTGGACGAACATGACCGGGGGCGACTACTTCAAAGTATCGTGGAGTCCGAGCCAACGAGTCCGAGCGTGGTCAAGCGGTGGATTCCACGAGACCTGGACACGATCGTGATGAAGGCCATGTCCAAGGAACCGGACCGGCGATACGCATCGGCACAAGCAATGGCCGCCGACTTGGATCGATTTTTATTAGGCAAAGCAGTCAATGCACGCCCCATCAGTTCTCTTGGACGGGGTTGGCGTTGGTGTCGGCGCAATCGGGTCGTCACCGGCTTGGCAGCGACCTTGTTATTGGTGCTTGTGACAAGTCTGGCCATTGTCACCTGGCAGTGGCGGCGTGCCGAAGCGAACTTTGAATTGGCCGAAGGTCTTCGCGTGCGTGGCGAGTCGAGCCTTGTGGAGGCAAATCGCCAACGCGATCGGGCGGAAGTGAATTTCCTGCGCGCCCGGCAAGCGGTTGATGACTATCTAGTCACGATTAGCGAAAGCATGTTACTCGACGTGCCGACGCTTGAGCCGGTGCGGGCAGAGTTGCTCGAGCGCGCCAAGAGTTTTTACGAGGGGTTCGTTGAAGAAAAGACCGATGACCCGCGACTGCAAGCTGAACTGGCGGCCAGTTATATTCGCCTGGGGCAGATCGAACACGATCTCGGCGGCGATTGGCTGTCGTTGTTTACGCGAGGTTTGGAGATTGTCGAAGACCTCTCCGATCGAGGTGTGTCGTTCACTGATTTCCGCAGTTGGCGGGAAGGGGTTTACAACACTCGCAGCGGGTATCTGCGGACGAGCGATGTCGAGGAATTCAGTCCCATTGTCGAGCGCGCCATCGCCATCTGGGAACCTCTGGTCAAAGAGCATCCCGAGGTCGATGGCTTTCGGGCTGATCTGGCCGGTCTGTTTCAAATGCGAGGCATGGTGCGGTTCAACATCGGAGAGTACGACACTGCATACGAAGATTTTGATCGATCGCGACAGCTACGCGAGCCGTTGGTTGAGCAGCACCCCGACGTGGAGAAATATCGTTACGCACTAGGGGAGAGTTACACCGCCTGTGGGATGGTGAAGCTCCGTATTGAGAAATACGATGAGGCGCTGAGCTTCTCAACCAAGGCTAAGGAATTATTGGAGCCTATCGCGGAGGACAATCCAGCGGCGACTCGTCTGGCCGATATCCTGGCTGCAATCCACCAATGGATCGCCATGGCCCATTTGCAAAAGGGGGATCC
This sequence comes from uncultured Planctomycetaceae bacterium, assembly GCA_964576465.1. Taxonomy (GTDB): domain Bacteria; phylum Planctomycetota; class Planctomycetia; order Pirellulales; family JAEUIK01; genus CAZNXE01. The sequence goes on along the minus strand of CAZNXE010000019.1, from coordinate 4,587 downwards.
CGTTCTGGCCCTCTCCGCTTATCAACAGGCCCTGGATATTCAAGAGCGGCTTTCACGTGAGTATCCGTACGAACCGCATTTTCAAATGAATCTCGCCACCAGTTACCAAATGTTAGGCCAATCTTTATTCAAGGCCGGACAAGTTACGTTGGCCATGAACACGTACGAGAAGTGCTTTGAGTTGCTGAAACAACGGATGGAAGACTACCCAGAGAAGACGGAGTATCGCGGAGCCATCGCCAACGCATATCTTGATTTCAGCAATTCGCTCTACCTGCGCAAGGAATACCAAGACGCGGAGCAGGCTGCCCGGGATGCACTCACATGGTCTGATGTGGACGATCTCGAGCATGGCGATCACCGATCACTAATTTACTATCGCCTCGGTCTGGCGCTCGAAGCCCAAACGAAATACGAAGAAACCGAGGAGTCGTTCAAGGAAGCCATCGCCGTGGCGCGTGCCACCGACACCATCCACCCTGGCTGGCTTGTGACGTATCTCGACCAGTCGGCTCGAAATCTGGAGCGACTCGAACGATTCGCAGACGCTGAACAACGGATGCAGGAGTGTATCACTCTTCGAGCAGACCTGGAGAACGCCTCTCCAGATCGCGTCGCACTTGGTCGCCTCTTTCGCGGACGAATGCTGGAAAAACTGGAACGCCTGAACGAAGCCGAAGCGGAGTATCGCGCATGCGTTGAACTAGCGTGCCAGCAGGGCAGCGTCGAAACCTCTTCTGCGCGAGATGCCATCAATCGGCTGGTGGAACTGTTGCGCCGCTTGGAAAATGGCGATCGGGCCGACGAACTTCTTGCCGAGATACGTAGCCATTGCGAAGAAGAACACGGGAGGTCGTACGGACCGGAATGGACGGTTGCCGCATACGATCTCGATGAAAATGTGAACGTCGACGACGACCGCCAGACCGATTGGAGCGAGATCTTCAAAACGACGGCCGGCAACACGTTGAACGTCACGGCACTCGATTTGGTATGGAACAAAGAACCGTTTGCCACCGACATTTCCACGGAACGTTTTGCGCTGGTGGCACGGTGTGATTGGGAGCTTGGCCCAGATTCAGTCGAATTGCACGTCCACTACGGAGATATGGTGCGTGTCTATGTCGATGATGAGTTGGTCTTCCATGGCGCTCTCGCGATTCTCGACCGCAGAGGGACCGCCACGATTACCTCCACCGGTAAACCTGTCGCGGTTCGCGTGGAACACATTCAACGTCAACCTGGACCATCGCGACTCAGGTTGTGGGCGATGCCGGTGACACCGGAATAAGGCGTCCACCAGCCTCGAAAACCCTTGTGGACAAGGCGACCAGCCGACTTTGCCGATCACCTCGAATTCGGTCTATTGGGACCGTATTTCTCACAAGCATCACAAACGCGCTAACTCCGTCGTCGTAAGGTGGCACATCCAAGACCAGCAATCGCGCCTACCAGCGCCATGATGAACGAACTTGGTTCTGGGACAATCGTGATCGTCCCATCGGTGATCGTGGCCGATACGCCCGCAAAGTCGGTCGGACCGTTGAGCGTAGCGCTGAGGATCAGCGGAAACTCGCCTGAGAAAAACCCTGTGGTGTCGATGGTCAGCGTGGCAAGCAATCCTGCGGCGGCCACGGTTCCGTTGTTCGTTGTTGTGGTACGAAACTCAACGAGCGGAAAATCGACGCCGCCGAGCAACTCCGGATCGACGGCTCCCGTGTTATTTCCGTCGAAGATCGTGCCGGCGAGTATGTCGATATCCTCAATGCTGGGACCGACGGTCACGCCTCCCAGGTCGACACCACCATCGCCAATTTGAGCATTGAAGTTCAAGCCCTGCACCAGATCGCCACCGCTAACTTCGATCACGATCTCTTGGCCCGCCGTATTGGGTAACAGTGGAAAATTTCCCACGTCAATGAGGATTGATGCCTGCAAGGCGGATACATGAAACAGGATTGCAAAGGTAAAACATATTCGACGAATCATCTGATTGTTTTCTCCCATCGTAAATGAGCTGCGATCTCATCGCATATTTGCTTTTGGTGGATCACGATTGCATTTGGCCGAATTAAACGTCGAAGAGAGCGAACCCTGGCTATCAGCAGACATGACCGCGATGCAAGCTTGACTTGTAAGTCCAAACTTGGGGGGCGTCACTGCGGAAGCGATGGGCGAAGCAACGAGTCGCCACAAGGCACCAGAGGGCAGAAGCAGGAACGACGCTCGGCAGACAAGTTCGTCAACCGAGAGTTCGGTTCAATAGCGTCCCTCGAAAAGAGATGTCTGATTTCGGAGCTGGGTCCAGAGTGAAATCAAACGATCGAATCGTTGTGATGAACATCGGCAGGCTCCCGACCCAGGAGCCGTAAAGCAAGCTCGAACAACCGCACCAAGCGTAGTCCTAAGCATCCACATAAGCAACTAGTGGTTCCAAAAATACGCGAATCGAGTCTCACCCGACGACCATAGCCAAATCCGAGCCGGCACGTAAACTGCCGTGGCAGAAACCTTCCACCACGCTACTAAGTGCAATTTCTGATGACGATTCACCAGTTTTCTTGAAATTTCTGGGAAAATCTCGGTTGTTGCCGGAGTTGGCCTGCCTGCGAGAGCCGTGTTGTCGCGAGAGCGAGACTTTGACTCGGTCATTCTCATCTGGCTGGACGGCGGACCGAGTCACCGCGACCTCGAGCAACCATACCCTCCGCCGCTTCGATCTCTCAGCCGAGCAGGACTGAATCCTCCGGCTGACGCTAGCCAACCGTCATCTTGCGCGGAGGCAAGGTCGAGAATGCAGGGTCATACCGGCGGGAAGATCGTCACGATTCAGGCAGTTCGCAGCTTGTTGCACGGAACTTTGCAACTCGCACCTTTGCCCCCGACCACGATTTTTCTTGCGCGTTTTGGCGGCTGCTCACTGGTTGTCGGCTCGAAACGGTCGGGCGTGTTCGTAGTGGATCACTCGCTGCTTGATTCGTTCGGAGAGGTCGATGTTGCCTGCACGCTTCGCGAGTCCCGCGGCCGTTCGCGAGGTTGGCACTGCATCTTTGAAACGGCCGCTTTCCGCATAGGCCGCGGCTAACGTGTCCAAGGCGGTGGGGTCTTGATAAGTTGGTCGCATCGCAGGCGATCCTTGCCAAGCGGACTGCTTCAGTAGCGTTGCGAATCGCCGCGTCTGGATGGGTGGCGAATAGCCAAGCCAAGTTGTTCGCGGCGACGGGCCAATCAGGACGCAATTGCAACGCCCGACGGTAATGACGGACGGCCTGCGCTGGTCGGCCCGTGGTTTCATACAATTGGGCCACTCCCAGATGTGCAATCGCATCATCGGCCGCTCGTTCGATTCGTGCGGTAAGACATTCGATCGCTTCGTCATGTCGCCCAAGTCTTTGAAGCAATCTCCCTAGTGATTTGTCAGGCTTAGGAATTGGGGTTGGTGCCACTGCTGGACAAGCCAGCAGTGGCACTCCTAAATCAAACATTGGCACAGTACACAGCACTAGATGCGTTTCGAAACGAGCGTTCGACGACAGCAGAGCAGGGACATGATTCCGAAGATCAACATGACCGATGTACTCGGTTCGGGCACGACATACAACGCGCTGCCGTCCGTCATGGACCCGATCGCGGCGCTCAGCCCGAGCGTGGAGATCTGGAAGTTGGTTGTTCCCGAGGGGACTAACGTGGCAAAGACTTCGCCTGGTGCAAGTTCGATGATGCCTGGACCGAATCCGCCGAAGTCCGGATTGCTGAGGAATCCCTGACTCAACAAGAACGTTTCGAATCCAGGAGTGCCGGCGCCAAACCTAAGATCAGTCAACCGCTGGTCGGACAGGTTTGCGACCAACAGCATATCGAAACCAACAAAATCGTCATCGTAACCAAGTGGCCCAACGTTCAGGTAAACCATCGCAGCTCGGGCGCCACTGGGCGCGTTGGCGAGCACGGGCAGGTCCGTCACTGCGTCGAGCAAGGTGAGCCCGTAGATTTCGGCGCCGCCGACAAGGTCCGGAATATAGGGTGTGTTGACCTGGCCTGCGGCGGAGACATAGGGATTCGCGGCACGGCGCCCCGTGGTCTCGTTGAGTAACGAAGCAGGTATGGTCCCATCGTAATCGCTGCCAAGGTTGTCCCCGAAAATAAAACTTCCATTGTCAGGGTTAAATATTTCGCCGAAACCACGAGCACCCGAAACGGCTTCAATGTGCGCGCCGGTGGTCTGCGTGACGGACGCCACGACTTTGATAGTGCCGCCAGCTCCGCCGCCTCCCTCGCCCCCGGCCGCGCCAGTACCGCCGCGACCTCCATTTCCGCCGCGACCACCATTACCGCCTGTTCCGCCTTTGCCGCCGAGAGTGTCGCCATTCGATCCCCCCGCTCCCCCGGCCCCGGCGCCCCCGTTTGCGCCGTTGAGCCCGGCGAATCCGGGTGACCCCAGCGCTCCGTCGCCGCCATTCGCCGTAAGGGTTCCCTCGATCGTCACTCGCCCGTTGGCGATGATCTCAAAGGCTCCACCGCCGCCGCCGCCCGCGCCGCCGCCTCCTCCCCCGCCCCCCCCGCCGCCAGCCCCCCCCCACCCGCCGC
>CAZNXE010000018.1:33175-39315 GCA_964576465.1 uncultured Planctomycetaceae bacterium | reverse complement strand
CGCAATGGCGTTCGTCGCGTGGTGATCGAGGCGGTGGAGGAAATCGCCTATGGGATGTTACGCACGCAACAGGCCTACGCATCGAGCAATTTTTCGATCAACGTCATCGCCGTGGAAGGTCGTACGTTAGTGCGTCCGACACTCACGTTCCGGTCCAAGGGCAATGCGCCCGCGCTGACCCTGAGCGCCGAAAGCGCCGAACTCGTCTCTGACACCGAAAACAACGAGCTGACATTCATCTGCTTCAACAGCACGGTCGATGTCGGCGACGGCTCGTTTTATCATCCCGGCGAAATTCGCCAGTCGGTGCCGCTGGACGAAGCCAGTGCCCGCGGCGACAACTCGAAGGTCCCGTCATGGTTGGCGCTCCACGATATCCCTATCGAAATCAAACGGGCAAAAGCAAACAAAAGAAAGTGGGAAAAGAAGCGGGCCGCCAAAGCAGCATTCCAGTTAGTCAGCGGCGACCTGACCGGGCTAACGGGGGTTGAGTGGCAAACGAATTCCGCAGTACGGGCAGATTTGGACAAGCACATCGCCCGTTTGTACACCGAACCGCATCGACGATGGGCCAACGGGTTTAGCTGCCTGTGCTTCGTGTTGGTTGGAGCGCCGCTTGCGATTCGCTTGCGGAACGCCGACTTTCTAACGACCTTCTTTCTGTGCTTTCTCTTTATTCTGATCGTCTACTACCCGTTGCTCGCCTACGGTGTCGACTTGGCAAAGCGGGGTGATCTTCCACCATTCTCCGTCTGGCTCGGCAACGTGATGCTCGTCGCCTGGGGAAGCTGGCTGTTGCGACGCGTCGTGCGGTTCTAAAACACGCGCACAGTAGCATTCGTGCGTGCCAGCACGCACGCTACTTGACTCGAAGTTCAGCCGGACCGTCCACTGTGCAAGTCTACGCTCGCGCCGTCAGTCGATGGTCAAGAGCAGGTCACCCGTGTCGATCTGAGTGCCAGGCTTCACAAGCACCTGGCTGACCGTACCGGCGCGTTCGGCGATGATCGTCGTCTGCATCTTCATGGCTTCAAGCATCAGTAGTTTCTGGCCTTTGGCGACCGTGTCGCCAACTGCAACCGACACAGCGACGACCATGCCGGGCATGCTGGCTCCGATCTGACTGTCGTCCGACGGGTCGGCCTTGACGTGTTGGGGTGTCTCAGGTTCCAGCGAATGATCCTGTACACTCACTTCGCGCGGCTGGCCGTTGAGTTCGAAGAACACGGTGATTCGGCCATCGGCGTGCGGCTCGCCGACGGCGAGAAGCCTGATGATCAGCGTCTTGCCTTGTTCGATGTCCACGGCAGTTTCTTCGCCTAGCTCCAATCCGTAAAGGAAGACGGGTGTCGGCAAGACACTGGTGTCGCCGAATTGCTGCTGATGAGCGACGAAGTCCTCGAATACTTGGGGATAGAGAAGATGAGAAACAACCTCACGCCGAGACGGCTCTCGGTCCAACAAGGGTTGGATTGTCGTGGCGGCTTCTTCAAAGTCGGCCTCCGGCAAACTTTCACCTGGTCGACCTTCAAGCGGTTTCTCGCCGCGAAGAACACGTTGCAGAATCTTCTCGGGAAACCCGCCGGGTGTCTGGCCCATCTTGCCGCTAACCAGATCGATCACCGATTGGGGAAACGCCAGGTTACGGTCACTATTCAAGATGTCTTCGCCGCTCAGGTCGTTGACCACCATGAACAGGGCCATGTCACCAACTGCCTTGGAAGTTGGCGTGACCTTGACGATGTCGCCCAGCAGCCGATTCACCTTGGCGTACACACGGCAGACTTCTGCCCAGCGGTCGGCTAGGCCAAGCGATCGCGCTTGCTGGAACAGGTTCGTGTATTGTCCACCAGGCATCTCGTGTTCATAAAGGTCCGCGCCGGCAGACAGTGTGGGGCTTTCAAACGGCGTGTAGAACTCCCGAACCGCGCGCCAATACTCCGATATCTCGTCCAGGTGTCGCGCGTTAAGGCTCGATTCTCGATCGGTGAATCGCAGTGCCTCGGTCAGCGTGTTCAGATTCGGCTGCGATGTTCCGCCAGACATCGGAGCCATCGCCGCGTCGGCAATATCCAAGCCCACCTCGCCGGCTTTCAGAATCGCGCCGACTTGGGTTCCGGCCGTGTCGTGCGTGTGGAAGTGGATCGGAATATCGATCTCCTGCCGGAGTGTCTTAACCAGCAACTCGGCGGCATACGGCTTGCATAGCCCGGCCATGTCTTTGATGGCCAGGATGTGCGCGCCCATGCGCTGGAGTTCCTTGGCCATGTGGACGTAATACTTCAAGTCGTACTTCGTGCGGTTTGGATCGAGAATGTCGCCCGTGTAGCAGATCGCTGCTTCACAAAGGGCGCCGCTCTTCAGCACGGCATCGATTGCCACACGCATGTTGGGGAGCCAGTTCAAAGCGTCGAACACTCGAAAAACGTCGATCCCCGCATCGGCGGACTCGTGAACGAATGTTTCGACAACGTTGTCTGGATAGTTCGTATAGCCGACGGCGTTCGAGGCGCGCAACAACATTTGGAACAAAATGTTGGGAATGCGTTCTCGCAGCTCGGTCAGCCGTTGCCAGGGGCATTCCTTCAAAAATCGCATCGAGGTGTCGAACGTGGCGCCGCCCCACATTTCCAACGAGAACAGCTCAGGGCAGCAGCGCGCATACACATCGGCAATCTGGAGCAGATCGTAGCTGCGAACGCGTGTCGCCAAGAGTGACTGATGCGCGTCACGAAACGTTGTGTCGGTCAACAGCAGCGGCTTCTGACTGCGAATCCAATGGCTGAACTTCTCGGCACCCAACGCTTGCAGCTTTTGTCGCATCCCATCGGGAATTGGGGCCATCGCATCAAGGGCTGGAACCGGGGCCGTTGATCGTCGCGTGGATGGTGAGCGATCTTTGACCAGTGGGTTGCCGTTGACGGCTGTTTCGGCCAAGTAGGTCAGCAGCTTCGTGGCGCGGTCGCGACGTAGCGGAAACTCGAACAGATCGGGCGTCTTGTCAATAAACCCTGTCGTGCATTGACCTGCGACAAACGTCGGATGTCCCACGAGCTTAATCACGAATGGAATGTTTGTCTTAACGCCCCGAATGCGGAACTCCTGTAGACAGCGCTCCATGCGCAACGTTGCATCATGAAAATGACGGGCCCAGGCGGTTACCTTCACCAGCAGCGAATCGTAATAGGGAAAAACAGCCGCTCCAGAAAACGCCGATCCCGCGTCGAGCCGTATACCCATGCCACTGGCCGATCGGTAGTGCGACAAACGACCGTAATCGGGCATGAAATTGTTCGTCGGGTCTTCGGTCGTTATGCGGCATTGAATCGCATAACCGTGTGTCTGAATTTCGTCCTGCGAGGCGATCATGATGCCGGAATCGGCCAAACGTGCCCCCTGCGCAATCAGAATCTGCGACCGCACGATGTCGATGCCCGTCACTTGTTCGGTCACAGTATGCTCGACCTGAATCCGCGGGTTGACTTCAATGAAAAAGAATTCGTTGGTCTCCGCGTCGACGAGAAACTCCACGGTTCCGGCATTCTCGTAGTTCACTTCGCGACCGATGGCCAGAGCAGCTTCGCACAGTGCTTGTCGAACTGAACCATCAAGTTGCGGCGCGGGTGCGATTTCCACGACCTTTTGATGCCGTCGCTGGACGGAGCAATCACGTTCGAAAAGATGCACGAGATTTCCATGCTTGTCGCCGAGCAATTGCACTTCGATGTGCCGCGCTTGCTCGATGAATTTCTCGACAAAGATGTCCGGGCTGCCGAAAGCGCTGAGTGATTCGCGTTGCGCCTGTTCAAACGCCTCATCAAAGTCTTTCGGATCTCGAACAACGCGCATCCCCCGACCGCCGCCGCCGTGCGCAGCTTTTAGGATGATGGGATAACTTAGCTTCTCCGCGGTTTGCTGGCCCTCGGCAACGTTGGGAATGGCCTTGCCACTGCCGCCCAGCACGGGCACGGACGCATGGTGAGCAATCTTTCGGGCGGTGATCTTGTTGCCGAGTTGTTCGAGTGTCTCCACACGCGGTCCGACGAAGATAATTCCCGCCTCTTCGCATGCCCTCGCGAAGTCGGGGTTCTCCGACAGAAACCCATACCCAGGGTGAATCGCGTCGATCTGGTGTAGCTTCGCCAGCGCGATGATCGAGTCGATGTTCAGATAGGCCCGAATTGGCTCACCTGGTTGGCCAACTAGATAGGCCTCGTCGGCTTTGAAACGGTGGAGTGCATATCGGTCTTCGTGCGTATAAATGCCGACCGTGCGAATCCCCAATTCATGGGCGCTTCGAAACACACGGATCGCAATTTCGCTACGGTTAGCGACGAGCAGTCGTTTGATCTTCTTCACTCGCATCTATCCAATCTCTCTAATCTCTATCGGCATTGACATGATTGTCGGAGTCCGCGGATCGAACTCCTACTGTTTCTCTTTGTTGCCGGCGGATCACAGCTTCCTTTGCACCCTCGTAATCGCAGAGGAACTTGTCGTCGAGCGTCTGGTGCAGGCAGATCGGATTGTAGAGCGGTTCGATGTGTTTGAACATGCTCAGCCGTGTCTGCGCTAAGAACGTGTTTTGAAATTCGCTTTCAGCCCCAAGGACGAGCGAATCATCTCGTCGCAAGGCGTGCGAAGCAGGCGAATCCAGGAGATCCGTCGATGCAGCACAACGCAGCGATGGGATGATTTTAGCCGTCCGACGGCGGAATGGTATTTCAAAACACGTTCTAAGAGCCTACCCCAGGTTTTCCAGGAGAGGTGAACTGAGATCCTCGAATTGGGTCAATCGTTCCCATAGGCCTCGGTGAGCAACTGTTCGATGCGTCGGCGACGTTCTGGAGACAACCGAGGGGCGTCTGAAAGCCGGCTTCGCCATGCGGATGGCATTTGGTCGAGAAATTCGCGGAGCATTTGCAATTGCGCATGGACACGACGACAACTGCGGCAAATGTAGGTGTGTGCGCGGAGGGCAAGCCGCTCGCTCAGGCTGAGCTTGCGATCGAGCGCATCGGAGGCAAGTCGGGAAGCTTCTTCGCAACGCATTGTCAGGATGAATTTGAGATTGAACATGGCCAGGAATTAGCTGTAGGGTTGATCGTTGCTGAACCAGTTCAATTGTAGACATTCACGCAGCGCGAGGCGGGCACGATGAAGCCGGACGGAGAGATGCTTACGTGTGATGTCAAGCCGCTGGCAGATTTCGTCGACCGAGAGAGAATCGAATTCACGGAGGCGGAAGGCAATTGCTAAATGGGCCGGTGCGACGGAGATGCAGCGCGCAAGGACGTCCCAGAACTCCATGTTTTCGGCGAGTTGGTGGGGCGTCTCATCCCAAGGCTGCGCGGCAGTCAGCCAGCTTCCGAGCGCGTCGAATTGTGTGGAGTTGCCGTCGTGGGGCGGTTCGGCACGTTGAGGTTCACGACCTTGGCGACGGTAGTGGTCGGCGATTTTTCGGCGGAGAATTCCCACCAACCAGGTGCGGAAGTTTGAACGATTGCTGAACGAATTGCGTGCTTGCCAGGCCGCCAACAAGGTTTCCTGAACAAGATCCTCCGCAAGATCTTGCTTGCCGACGCGAGCCAGTGCGAAACCCAGAAGTGCATCTCCATGAATAGCAACCCATTCGGCTGGCTCGCAATAGTTCGGGTTGTTCTCCGTGGAGTGTTCCTTCATGCAGAATTCTCACAGTTTATGTGAAGTGAACGGTTCCTCCAACGGAGGCAACCTATAGGTTGACGGCAACACTCACAATGTACTTCAGGCGAGCGGCGAATGAGAATATACCAACCCGACGCGTGAGCGAGGGACCAACCGGTAATACACTGTGTTCCCTCGCTTACGCGTCGGGTTGTGATTGGTACGTTCTTATTTGCCGCTCGCCTTAGAATGCCAAGAATCGCTCCGTTGATGCTGTTCCTAACCTGCTCGCATCGCAGTTGCCCTGGAGTCGATGCTGGCCATGCATTTCTTGGTGTCGGTTACTGGACGAGACGCGTGTCCGGATGTGCGGCGAACCAGCCGAACCAGAAGGCTCTGTGCGCGGGCAAGCGAGGCAAGCGGATCGATGCGTCACGGCGCACCAGCGCTTCCTCAGTAATCTTCCACTGGATACCGTCTGCATCAAAGATCGT
>CAZNXE010000018.1:0-33148 GCA_964576465.1 uncultured Planctomycetaceae bacterium | reverse complement strand
CGTGGGCACCGACTTCGTAGACTCGATTCGCTCCGGTTTCATCGGTAAGTACCACGAAATGAGAATTGCCATGCGAGTCGTGGTAGACAGGATGGCTACGCAGAAAGCGTAGCGAAATTGCTAGTGGTCGCTGCTGCTGATTGACCCGCCGGACGATGACCACCTCATCCTTGTTCTTAAGGCGATCGTCTACTTTGGGAACTTCAAACATTAGATCGTCGGTCGCGAAATAGTCGCGGTAAGCAACCCCCTCACCGTAATCGCGATGATGGCCGGTGTTGAGCGACAGGACGCTTGTGTCTGGATGCAGGGCCTTCCACTTTCCCCAGGTCGTTGTCACAACATCGTGTGATTGCAGTTGTATATTTTTGTCGACGAGGGCGCCAACGACCGGCTTTCCTTCAATCGTTGACCAGAGTGACTTTGTCGCATTGTCATACATCAGCTTGTTCGAGCGAAACAGAAAGCCGCTGGTTCCCAACTCGTAGTGCTTTCCGTCAGGCGTTTCCGTTAGGTACACAATCATCGAACCGCAGAGCGTGCAATAAACACCGTTGATAGAGACGTCTCCGACCGAGTCCTTGACCATCTCGTGCCAGGCAAGGATTCGTTGCGGGTAGGCACGAGCCTCGCCGTTAACTCTAACTCCGAAAACAATGTCCGTGTCTTCCAAATAGGTCGCTTTACTGGCAGGCAGAGTCTCCGGATTTTTTAGAGGTGGAATACCATCGCGGCGGACTCCACCCCAACGAACCTCATCCAAACGGATCGTCGCCGGGGTGTCTTCGACGAAGTATTCGCGAAACCTCGGGTCGATCTTTTCGTAGAGCTGGGCTTTGAACTCCGTGTAACGCGGGTGCGGCGCATAGGCGTCGCTCCAAATCGTGCGATACCATGCTCCAAGGTCCTGGCCAATTGTTTGGCCAGTTTTACGCTGCAATAACTCGACGATCTCTCTCGCAGCCATCGGATTTCTACAAAAACGAAGAACTTCGAGGAGCATGACACGATTGCCGGGATGCCACTTAGCTTCGATATTGGTCAGCCCGCCTGTGACAGCAACTCGGCTGTTCGACAGCAGATTGAGGAAGTCGTTTGGCGATGAGACATTGGGGTCGTCGTGAGCCTGCACCACACTCGGCCATGGCAAGCCCTCTTGCATGGCGATGCCGAGCAGGGAGACCACGGACACGACGATCATCAACAGCAGAATGGCGTATCGTTTTCTCGACATGGGAACCACCATTTCGGCTGATCCAGCGGAAAGGTTACGCAGCAGACCAATCCACCGTACTTCACTTGGCGTTAGTTGGTCAATGTTTTCAGTGAACGATGAATAGGCCTGGGCAAGATTGAGCCGCACTCGCCCTACTTCCTACATAGGGCGGAGCGCGGCTCGACTTGAATTTGCGCTCTTACGATGCGCGGCGCCGATGGCGCACTCCGCGGAAAAGGGCAAAGCCAAACATCGCGCTGGCGGCAAGAGCCAAGCTAGAGGGTTCGGGAACCTGGGTGATGGTGATTCGTGCCACAAGATCGCCGGCACCCGGAGCAAGCCCGGCACCAATGTCCCCAACGGGCGTGCCGGTGCCCTCAAAATTCCCCAAACCGGAATGAGGCCAGATCGTGCCGCCCTCGTCGGAAGATGTTCCTCCGATCGTTGAGAATGGTGCCCCAAAAGTATCATTTACTTCGGTGCCGGCATCCCAAACATCATCGCCGAAAATGTCGATGACGACAGGGCCTGAAAAGTTGCCGAGCGCGTCGAAGATTTCATATGCCGTTTGATTCTCATTCGCGATAAAGGCGTCGTTGGAGGGTACCAACATCGAGGCAAAGCTAAAGTAGCGATAGGCGGCCGGATTGATGATATCGATCTCCGCAAAGCCTGTTTCGCCAGTGTCGATAAGCGGGGGTTGCGGATTGACTGAGCCAAAACCGTTGGGACCGGTAACGACTCCCTGGCGACGGTTGGGGCCGGCAAAATCAGCTGCGATACCTGCTGTAACACCGTCTTCGGCGAGGGATTCGAGCGCCGGAGAGGCGGAACCGCCGACATCGAATAAGTCAAAGCCTCCGTCGTGGAGTCCAAACCAAAGAGGAGTAAGAAAGAATCCGTTCGTCGGACTGAGATTTTCGATTTCAATCCTTAGTACTTGAGCGGTAGCATGAAAAGGTGCTACGGCAACGCTGAATGTTGTAAGGACGCAAAAAGTGAGCACCGATAGTTGGCGAGTCATGCAAGATTCCCTTATTGTCAAGTAAGTCATTCAAGGTGAGTTAAAAAACGATGAAGATTGGCCAAGAATGTGGCCTTGAACCCCGCGACTAGGTGCGCGAGCAAACGAAACGGTCTCGCCTGGAGAGCGTCGTGAGAGCATCCTAGAAACGCGGCGATCGCCTCTCCCGGCACGGGATGTGTTCAGCCATGCCGAGAGTTAGCAAGTGGGATCAATTCGCGTCATTAGCATGCGGGAAAGAGGGTCTTGGGTTGGCAACGCCGAACGGGCAGCAGGGGCAACCCGCCCGATCGACGCACCAGCCTCGTTGTGGTCATGTCAACGTTAGTCGCTGCTGACGACAAAAGACTACAACAAAACTGAGAGAATCCTTTGAAATGGATTCGTAGCCTAACCTTTCGTGACTCTGTCCCACCCGGTTCGAGAAACCGGTATCACCCAGCAAGTCTGGGCGGCACGCCGATCCCATGCTTGTTTGCAGCGAGAAGCCAATTCAAGATGCCCTATGCTGCGTGGCGGCGTTGTTGCTCGTTGTGCGATTGCGTGGTCGTGGTGTCGAAATTCACGATTTTGCGAATCCCGTAGGGCTGGCTGTTCTGGCTCTCGTAGTAGGTGCGTACGTTCACTTCGCCCAACATGCCGAGCACGAAGAATTGTACGGCCACGATGGCGAGGAAGGCCGTGAACAGAAAGAGTGGATTGCCGGTCACGTCGGCACCTTGCCACAGCTTCATGCCTAGCGTTGTCATTCCTGTTACCCCGCCCAGGGCAAGGCAACACATGCCGATGGTGCCAAACAGCCGCATCGGGCTTCCCAGATAGCCGATCATGTATTTTACGGTGATCAGGTCGAGGATCACGCGAAACGTCCGCGAGATGCCGTACTTCGATGTCCCGAAGCGGCGCGGATGGTGGCGCGTGACGACCTCGGCACAGCGCGCACCGCGCCAGTGACAGAGGATCGGAATGAACCGATGCATCTCGCCATAAAGCTGAACCTCTTGGGCGATCTCTCGTCGCACAACCTTGAGCGTGCAACCCAGGTCGTGTACCGGAAAACCGGTCACCTTTGCAATCAGCCAATTCGCTATTTTCGAGGGCAGCTTGCGGCTGAGCCAGGCGTCTTGTCGATTCTTCCGCCAGCCGTGAACCAGTTCGTATCCTTCGTCGAGCTTTTCCAGCATCATCGGAATGTCGCCCGGATCGTTTTGCATGTCGGCGTCGAGCATGGCGATCACCTCGCCGGTGGCCAGTTGAATGCCTGCATTCATGGCGGCGGTTTGTCCGAAGTTGCGGCGTAGTTCGACGACCTTGACAGCATGGTCACCGGCGGCAAGTTGTTCGAGCAACTCGCTCGATCCATCACACGATCCGTCATCGACAAAGATCATCTCGCACGGCTTGCCGAGCGAATCGAGCACGCCGCTGAGCGTTGTGTAAAGGTTTTGCAAATTCTCTCGTTCGTTGTAGACCGGAATCACTACAGATAGGTACATGCTCTTCCTCGCGATTCGAGCTGCTGGCGTATGCTTCTCTTTACGCCATCGGTTCCACGCCCACGATTGCGTGGGAGCGTGTTGATTGTGATGATCGGAATCGGTTGTGTTGTTGTCCTGAGGCTGGTCGCCATCGATCGCCGCGCGAAAACCACGCAACGACAAAGTCCTGGCAATCATGCCGGTGCTGATGGATGAATCCGTAGGCAACTCGTCGGAAAAAAGTCCGACCTCGCCCGACGGGCTGACGTTCGCGGCTGATTGTTTCGTACCGCCAAAGGCAATGACATCTGGTGTGCGCGGAACCCCAAGGGCTAGCGATCCGGTCTCGGGCGTGCTTTTTTTACATGTACGTCCCACGTGCAAAGGGGCAAGCTGCCGCGAGGCGTTCCAGCGACGCTCCACACGTTGCCACGCAGGCTCGAGTAGATAGGCCAGTCCGCCGACCAATCCTGAGATCATCACCACGACAAACCACATCAACCCAAGCGTGACTCCCATTTCGTTCGATACGCCATAGCCTCCCAACACGACGGCCAACCCGCCTTCGCGTATTCCAAGACCGTTGATGCTCAAGGGCAGGGCGGTCATCAGTGCGACGACAGGGACCGCGATGAAATAGGCGTGCAGCGGCAGTGTCAGGCCGATCGAGTGTCCCAACCAGGCCACGGTCAACACGTTGGCCACTTGAATGATGAGGCTCCAGTGGAGTGCGGTGCGAATCACTCCTGGCTTGTGGCTGTAGGGGCGCAGTCGCCCGAACAGATTTCCCAGCACTCCGTCTTCCGAAAATCGATCGGTCCAGCGTTGCAAGGCAGCGAACGCAACCCGAGCCGTGACCAAAGCCGTGATCCAAACCGTGGCTCCCACGACCACGATCAACCATGGTTCAGGCCGAAACCACTGTACGAAGAAAGCAACTGCCGCCAATGACAACAACGCAGTCAGGCCTGTTAGTCGATCGACCAACACGGTGCATCCTGCCAGCACGCGCTGTCCCATTGAGGGCGCGAGCCGATAGGCCTTCACAACGTCGCCGCCAATCGAGGTAGGCAAGCAAAGGCTAAAGAACATGCCCTCGAAATAAAGACGCAGAAAGCGGCCATCACTCGCATT
This sequence comes from uncultured Planctomycetaceae bacterium, assembly GCA_964576465.1. Lineage (GTDB taxonomy): Bacteria > Planctomycetota > Planctomycetia > Pirellulales > JAEUIK01 > CAZNXE01. The sequence goes on along the minus strand of CAZNXE010000018.1, from coordinate 28,296 downwards.
CAACTGTACGGCACGGGCCAGCCCTGCCCAACGCCGGGAGCTGAGTATCTGGGAGCTTAGGTAGACGCCCAGGGCTGCCAACCATAGCTCGATGCGGAGGTCCCCAACGGCTTCGAGAACGTGCGGCCAATGGACGTTGACCAAGAGGTATCCAACCAGACCGATACTGATCGACAAGCGCAAGACCAGCGACCAACGACTCCGTCGCGGTTGTGGTGATGCGGTGGTCTGATGTTGGTGTGCTTCGTCCATGGTGTTCGTTTGGCTCAGGCTGTCTCGAAGTTGAGCGACGGCGAGCTGCTATTGGCGTTTGTCTGGTTCTTTTCGCTGTCCGACGATCTCTGTATCGCGTAAGCGGCGGCCAACGATGACCTGCATCTCGGGGCGGTCGGCCAAACGGCGATCACAGTTCACCGTGGCGATCTCCTGCCACGGAAACGACAGATTGAAGGGGCGATTGGCGTTCTTGTCGACGCAGAAGTAATCGAACTCTGGTACCGGTTTCGTAACGGGTGGCCAAAGGACCATGGGAATGGTTTGTTCGTAATAGTACGCGAACAGGTGATGCACTTGCCCCAGACTGACCAGTTGTGCATCTTCCGGAATCGCCGCGGCAACCTGCTGGACTTCGGCGGCGTTGGGAACACTTTTCCGAACCAGTTCGTTGATGCGAACACCACTGAATGTCAGAACAAGAAAACAAGCCATGACGATGATCGACGCACCATGCCGCCAATAGCGATGTTCGCGCCGCAGCCACAACAGGCCGGCGGCGACCGCACAGCCCGCGATCATATAGACGACGGCAAACGCCAGGGGCTGGGTTAAGGCCGATCGACCCCCAACCCCCAACACACTCGCGGCGCAAACAACCGTAGCCCCCACAGCGGCACCCAACCCGAACATTCCAGCAAAGCGGTACCAATGCCGAGTCCAGCTTGCATCGCGACTCGCCGCCACGCTTCGATCGATCACCAGCCCCACTAGTACGGCGACACATGGAAAAAGTGGCATGAAGTACCGCGTTCGCGCTTCGATGGCGATCCAACAACTAGGAAACGTCACCAGCAGGGCAACGGTAAGAAAAACGACATAAGGCTTCGCGTCGCCAAGCGACTGACGAAACCCGCGATGAAAGAAGGCAACCGGCAAAATCGACCAGGGGAGCATGGAACACCATACTTCCAGCGGATAGGTCAACATGTGCAGGGCCAAGGGCAGCAAGCCTGAATTGCCGTAGCGGATGGCGGCATTCTGTCCCCAAATCAACGGCACGGCTTCCCAATTGGTTGCCAGAAAGTAGGGAACTTGCCACAAGCCGATCACGACGGCGAATACCAAGATGCCCAGGGCATGACCGGCGTTGAACAAGAACCGCCAATCTCGCTTGAGCAGGAGAAACATGACACAGACCGCGACGAAGTAAACCGGCCCCTGCGGTCCCTTGGCCAACCCTGCCAGGGCCGCAAATCCATAGCCAACCGACCAGGTGAGCGCACGTGGCCATCCCTGCGAGTATCCCAAATGCCACAGCAGCAACGATGCCGCAACCAGCACGGTTAAGGTAGCTTCGGTCTCGGCCATGCGACCAAGTTCCAAGACTTGCATCATGGTGAGGTACACGGCGCCAGCAGCCATGGCGCCAAGCGGCGTGAGGAATCTCCGCGCGTAGCCATAGATGAGTAGCGAAGTCAGCAGCGTCGCGATCGCCGCGGGAAAACGCACCGACCAAGCGTCGAGGTCTCCCCAAGCCAATGCCGAGAGAGCAATCAGCCAACTCCCCAGCGGTGGTCGACTGTAGTAGGGCAAACCCTGCTGTCGTGGCACGATCCAGTCGCCCGATTCCAACATCTCATAGGCAACCCGCGCCCGACGCGACTCTTCGCCGCGGATGGTCAGATCGGGGAGGCGTACGAAGTGCGCGGCGATGGCCAGCAGCACTAGCAGCCAAAGTTCTGGCTGCGCGTACCAGGGCCTTTGCGACTTGACAGATATCGCGTCGTTGGTTTCGACGCGACCGCTCACGACTTCCATGTACCGGTCGCTCAATCAGAGGGAGAAAAAGCCCCCACCGCTTGCGGCGCGCAGCCATCCCATGGCTTCACCGCAACGGGGACAAGAGGGCAGAAGTCTCGCAAACCAACCACCTTCGATCAAGAGCGGTTCGTTTGGCTCGAAAAAGCGAAAAAGCCTGAAATCCGGATGCGCGCGATCTGTCTGGGTGACCGTGTGAACAACGCCGGCGAATTCAGCGGTATTCGACTCGTGGCGGAGGCAATGCTATCACTCGCCTTCTTCAATGACCCAAGCTTTCAGCCATCGGGTCTCGCCACGGCGGAGATGAAAATCATCGGCCAGCCGCTTGGCCATGTCCGGCATGTGGCCGGCGCCGTAGAAAATCGCAATCTTCTTCTTGCCGGCTTCAATCTGCTCGGTCAAAACACCAAGGGCTTTTTCGTTGCGGTCCGTAATCAGCGTCGATCCGTCGGGCCCATCGATTACTTTCATCGCACCTTCGAGGTCCTCGAACTGTTCGGCCATGATCCGCTTCATTGAGCTTGACCCATCGCGATTAAAAAGGGCCAACAGTAAATCGGCATCGCCATTTTTTGCACGACCATTGTTTTGTGAAGCCTGGCGCGCTTGTTGTGCCATGCTGCGGCCCATCATGCGGAAGAACATCTTTAGGAAATCGTCGCCCCGTTTGGCCATCGACTCCTCGAATTCCTCGGGCGACATGTCAGCGTGGACAAAGTTCTCACGCTGGTAATCAATCTGGTCCAACTGGTATTCGAGCCCTAGCATCCGCTGCATGCCGTTTTGCATCATCGACAGCGGGTTTCCTCCGCGGCGACTCCCGTCTTTTGGAACGCGCGTGCCCTCGGGGGCAACCAGCTCGTACAACACCACGTCGAACTTGTCGAACTCGTCGTTCAACTGCTCGTAGTATTGCTTCTCCCCAATATGCACGACGCCGACAAGCGTCACGACAACGCCCTGATTCTTCTCTCCAGTGGCCTCAAATTCGACGATAGCGGTATCCATGGAGAGCACGTCTCCGTCGTCATTTCGTATAAGCCGCAGGAACTTTTCTTCCGCTGCTTCCTCTGCTGTTTCGCTTGTGTCCGTCGGTTCGGCAGCCGGCAACTTCGCCACGCGAGCCAACAGCGTTAGCGTCAGCAAGAACAACAAGAGAAGGTAACGCGATGCAAACGTGCGACTCATCATGTCATGCGCCTCGAAGCCGAACATTGAAGAAAATCAGTGACCACGGCAAGTATAGGTCTTTGCCGAGGATGCGACAATTATTGTCCCCACGATGGGTCAAAACCCTCGCCTTCAGACGAAACCTTTAAGTATTGCACTTCTTGTAGGGTGGATAGTTCTGCTGGCACATGGTACATCGCCATTGTACAAGCTCAATCCGCCAGCAGGTTTACCCACCATTTTTTGGGCGAACCTGCGTTCCCTCGCTTACGCGTCGGGTTGTGATTGGTACGTTCTTATCTGCCGCACGCCTTACACGCGAGAATCAGGCAGCCGATTCGTCGACTGCCAGGTCGGATTTCGGGTTCGGCCTACACAGTCCCAGCGTTACGGCCAGAATGCCCAAGCCACTCATTGCCAAGATCACCACCGTACCGGCCACACCAACCAGGTTCCCGTGCAGGGGACACGCCCAGAGTTCCCACCCCTGTTCCACCAGGAAGCTCTTTGGAAAAATTCCCCAGATCAACATGGGAATCGAAAGCAGCACTCCGCCCGCGGCGGCCCAATTTGGAGTACGGGGGAGCAGCCACGCGACGAGAAACAATCCGAACATTCCACCCCCGGCCACGCCGGCATAGGTCCACCACATTCGCATGATGGTTTCCGACTCGTTCAGATAACGCTGGTAGATCACGATCGCCGCCACCGTGCCGACAATCCCCAGCGTGATGGTCAGGCCGCGAAGCACCAGAATGTCGGATATCCAATTGGGCTTCAACCCAAGACGCCGCACCAAGTCAACAAACACGACAGTGGAAGACGAGTTGAGGCTCGAATCCACCGTACTCATGGCCGCCGCCATGATGGCACCGATCACCAGCCCCGCCACGGGAAGGGGTAATTCGTTACGAATGAAGAATGGAAAGACCTTGTCGGGCGATAGCGCCACGCCATCGACAATCGGTGGCGTGGGGTAGTTCACCCACAGTGCCGTTCCAATTAAGCAGAACATGACGGAGATGGGCAGATAGGCCCAGCTTCCGATCCACAACGATTTGGCAGCCTCGCCATCGCTACGGGCCGCCAGAATCCGCTGTACATAGTTCTGATCGGTCCCGTAATTTCGCAGATTCTCCGAGATGCCATAGATGATCACAACGAGAATCGTCGACTGCCCGAGGTACCACATATCCCACCACGGCTTCGAGCTACCGGTGTCGGCATCCCACACGCCAAGCGAAATGCGATCGAGCGGAACGGCCTCGATGAACTCCGTAATCCCGCCGGGCAAACCGAACGTGAGCGCGAACAAGCACCACAATGCTCCTGCCAGGAGAATCACCACTTGGATCACATCGGTCCAGATCACCGCTTGAATTCGACCGAGCGTATCGTAAACGATGACGAGCGATCCCAGCAGAATGAGCGTTGGAATAATCTGCCACTCCAACATCGGCGCCACGGCCAAGGCCACTAAGAGCAGCACCATGGCAACGCGAATGATTTGCAGCACGACGTAGGACAGCACCGCGTAAACACGAGCCCAATAGCCGAAGCGCATCTCTAAAAACTCGTACGCCGAGAAACGAACATTGCGGCGGTACAGTGGCACGAAGTAAAGCACCGCGATCAATGCCGAGACCGGCAGCGCCAGCGAAAACACGAAGGCGTTCCAGTTCGTGGCATAGGTGGTGGCCGGCAGCGCCAGGAAAGAGATGCTGCTTGTGAACGTGCCCAACACCGAAAGGCCAATTGCCCAACCCGGCATGTTGCGATTGCCGACCGTGTAGCCTTCCATATCACGGCTCGAACTCGAGACGCGCCAGGCAATGGCCAACATGGCAACCATGTAGATAAAGATCACCCACAGATCACTTCGATAGATCCAGTCGCCCATGGAGCCCTTCGCAATGTGTTCGTGACAAGATGTTGATTGATTCTGTGTCAGCGTCGATCTTGGCGATCGAAGCAGAAACGCAAGCGCAAGTGATCTCGACTAGCCAGCCGCTTCGTGCAGCATTTCAATGAATTTCTTCATGAGCGGGGTGTTGTCATGCCAAGTTCTGGCCGAAACAAGATTGCCATCGACCACCGTTGCCTCGTCGACGTAAGTCGCGCCACCCTGTTCAACATCCATCGCGCATTTGGCCACGGTGGTCATCGTACGCCCCTTGATACAATCGGCCGCCGTCAAAATCTCGACACCGTGGCAGACGCAGGCGACCGGTTTGTTAGCCTCGAAGAAGTGCCGGGTAATACGCAGCAAGTCCTTGTCGTAGCGAAGATATTCCGGAGCACGGCCCCCGGAGACAAATATGCCTGCGTACTCACTCGGATCGACATCTGCAAAGGCCACGCTGGCAGGAAGATGGTAGCCTGGCCGCTCTTCGGTAATGTCCCACGGCGGATCACCGCCCGGCGGGATCTCATGCAACACCATGTGGTATAGCCGCGCCTCGGGCCCGGCGACCACGACTTCGAAATTGTCCTCGGGCAGCCGGAAGTAGGGGTACATCGTATCCAGCACTTCCGTAGCATCGCCGATAGGCAACAGAACCTTTGGCATGGAGAAAATCCTCATCGTGATGGCGTGGCGAATCCGCAGTCGCTTGCATGGCAATCAATTTGAGGCCCATCGTAGCGGCCACAACCACTCCCCTGCAATCCTCCGCCAAGGTCGCACCGCCGAGCGGCTTCTAACCAAGACGGGCTGACACTTATCCCCCCACGGGAATTGCCCAAGATGTGGGCTGGCAACTTGATTGCTGCTTGCAATGGTCACCAGCTACGACGCACTGCCGGCAGATCGGTTGCGTCGCGCTGAGGCAGAAGAAATTTTTCCACGAGATGCTTGCATTCGAGTCTGCCATCGTTTTTAATAGAACCTGACCGGAGGAGACTTTGGTCATTCTGGTCTCCGCAGGTACCTGCCCCACCTGCGGGGGCCTTTTTTTGCGCGCTTGATTCTGCTTCACGCCTATCGTCTTGGCTTCTTGCCCTCGGCACGTCTTACGCCGATTCTCCCGCCAACATCTTCCTTCACACGCAAGTCTCACAACGTTGGCTCGGAGTGTTGTTAGCTTGGGATGATTTCCGTACCGCTAGTGCATTCGGCGACAGCAGTACGACGTTAGAAATCATGAACAACGGCTGCTAGCAGTCCTCGCGATCTCCAACATAATCGGCAGTGTTTGCCGATCTTTCTCAACTGGAATCATCCGCGTGTCCGATACTACCCGCACGACCTGATAGTACACAGAAGTTCTCCGCCGGTTGTTGCGCGGAGGCCTCGCAGTCCGCCAAGGTGAAATGGGTACCATGTCGACGAACCGCCTGATGTCATGGATTTTGCTGGGAGCACTCTTCTTCGGGGGCAGCTCCGCGGCTTCAGCACAAGACAACATCGATGATCTCCAGTTCTTCGCGCCGGCCGAAATTACCAGCTATGGGGGTGGTTATCCCCGACAGCGACAAGGCTGGTTTGGCAGCATCGACTGGACCAACCAAACCATTTCCGCCCCCGAAGTGACCGACATCGGCACTCCCGGCGGCACGATAATCGTTCCCTCCGGCGAACTGGGGGGCGGCTTTCCCACAAGTTTCCCAGATGTCCTGCCGCCGTTCTTCCCGACCGAGCGAGGACGATTGCAAACCAACACGATCAACACGAGCAAGTTCGATGGTGACTTTACCAACGGAACCCGGATCGAATTCGGACGGGTCGAAGGACATTGGGGTTGGATGATCGGCATCAACACGATCGAGCCGCAGTCCAACAGCATCACTGCGGGTGATGTCGATGTGGTTTTCGGAGATACCTTCTTGGTACAGCCGTTTGTCGACCTGGAAACGGGGCTCCTTTCGTTGCGCCCCGTCGGCTTTCTCGAAGGCTTCATCAATACCGGCGTCTTGGACAGCGTGGACGACTCGAGCTTCGACATCCTGCTCCCCGGTGGCATCTTTGGCACCGCATTTGGGCGATTCTTCGATGGCAACGGCGACGGCGTGGTTGACCCAGAGGCCATCGCCGATGTTCTGCCAGAAGGATTCCAGGATTTGGACGATCTCTATCGGCTGCCGGTGGTGTTCGAGGAACTGCGCGTACGCAACGTCGTGGAGGTGAATAGCATTGAGTTGATGCCCTTCTATCGTCTCGATCAACTCCATGGTGGCAGCAACATCGAAGTAAGCATCGGGCTTCGCTTCACCAAGTTCGATGAAGAGTTCGACGTGCAGGGCTTCGGCGGAATTCTTGATGACAGCAATTGGAATACGCGTGCTGAAAACAACATCGTCGGGCCTCAGTTGATGGGTCGCTGGTCGAAGACCTTGGGCCGCTTCAATCTGTCGGCTTCAGGGCGCGGCTTCTTCGGGATCAACTTCCAGAACATCAAACAGAACGGCACCATCGCCGGCTTTATCGATGACGCGGTGGTTCCCGCGATCACCACGTCACGACCGAATAACTTGCCCGCGATCTTGAATGCCACGTCGTTTAACAGCGGGCTGCATACCGAGGAACTAGCGCCGGCAGTCGAGTTGCGAGCACAGGTGAGTTACACGGTCACCAAAGCAATCGCCCTGCGGGGAGGGTGGACCGGCACTTGGCAAGATGGGTTGGCCCGTCCCTCGAACATGGTGAACTACCAAGTGCCCTCGATGGGGATTCTGGGCGATCAGAACAGCCAAGACGTGTTCATCATGGGCTATACGTTCGGCGTCGAAATCAATCGATAACGCCACGCCGATCGCGACGTACGCCAACATGCTTCGCAGTGGCTTCTCACTCCGGAGTGAGAAGCATCACCATGCAGGCAAACAACCATCCCGTTCGCGGCAACAACCATTATGTTGCCACGTCTGAATGTGCTCTCTTACAGCGAAAGCAAATTCTTGTGAACGACGATGCGCGTGGAACCCCTCGACGCTAGACGGCTTGTTCCACGCCATGAATGCGGCGCAATTCCGTGAGTTCAATACTCAGACGGTGGCGAAGCGGGCTTTCCCCTCGCAACTCGTCGAGCAACGATTCTGCCTTGGCGAACGCTGGCGCCCCGACCTCTTCTTTGCTAGAAAACAGACTCCGAAAGCTACGCGAGACCTCTTGTTCGGTGAGCAATGGTGTTCCTTTCGTGGCTGGTCTCAATCGGCGAACCTTGTCAACTTCTACATCTATCAATTCTAGGAAACGCCCATCCTGATGCAACCTCGTTTCCTTCATGTTCTTACGAATATTGGTGTTTACTTGGCGACGGTGTGTCTCATGCGATCACGCCACGCTGAACGTTTCATGCCCTGATGAGATGAAGGATCCTGGCGAGTTTACCCAGCAAATAGGAGCGATCGAGCCTGAGCTAGTCCAATGATAAGGCTCGGCAATTGGGGAAACGGAAGACCTACTGTAGCCTGGGACCCCGTCCCGTGTCCTCAGGGGTTTCTGCACGGGACGAGGTCCCATGCTACGGTAAAAGCTTTCCGGTCGCTCCCCTTAGAACTTAAGCCGCTTGGGGTCATCGCGAAAAGGTTGCTCCCTCCCATAGGTGGCAAGTCGACGCACAAGCTCTCGGGCCAGCTCATGCCAGCGCTGTGATGTGGGTGATTCGTCCAACTCCCGCGCCAGACGCAAGGCACTACTGCCGGCGCTCAGAGCCGTTTCAAACTGCCCATTCGCGGCGAATGCGGCCGCCAGCGTATCGAGATAGTCGGGATTGGTATTCTGGGTCTGGCGGCAAACTTCGGAGGCCAACTCCAAAGCCACGGTCTCTTTGCGGATGCGCTCGTCGGGATGCGTGGCATAGATCCACGCCAGTTTGTCTGCAATCGGCGGATGGAATCCGTTTTGCATTGTTTGGACCAAGAGATTCACCGCCGAGGGAGTATCGCCTGAGCGAACGAGCGCCACGGACATTCCGACGATGGTCTCGGCCGATTGCGGTCCTCCAGCTCCCAAGGCGGCACGGTAGGAAGTGAGCGATTGCTCCAGAAGATCTTGAAGCAGATAGACTTCGCCCAAACGGGCATGGACCGCGGCCGGGTTATATTCCAGCGATTGTGCTGCCCGAAGGCTTGCTTCGGCTTCGTCGAGATCAACGCGTTGGCCCAGCAACACGACCGCCAAGTTGTAGTGCCCGCTCCCATTCTCAGGTTCCAGCACAACTCCCCGGCGATAGTGCTCGATGGCCGCGACCAATTCGTGCTGCTTCACCAATTCGTTTGCCAGCCCTAGGTGTGCGGTGGCGTTATTTCGCGTTACGTTCAGCGCGTGTTGATACAGCACTGACGAATTTCTCCAGTAACCGACCTGATGGCTTGACGCCACGGCAAAAGCCAACAACACACACGCAGACAGCACCGAGGCAACTCCCCCGCGCAGCGGTTGCCTGCGGGCCCAATAGGCGATGGACCAAACCACCGCGATGCTGATCCCCAAAGATGGCAGATAGGTGTAACGGTCGGCCATCGATTGGCGACCAACCTGCACGATGCCAATCACCGGGACCAACATGCCTAGATACCATAGCCAGCCAACGACCAGCCAAGGCATCCGTCGTCGCAGTCGCCAAGCGACGATCGATATCACAACAAGCAGCAGTGCCGCGCCAACAACCTGTAGGCCGCTGGAGTTGGTCCCCGCGAGAGGGTAGGGCACCGCCAGATCTTGCGGCCAAACCATCTTCCCCAGATAGGCGATATAGGCCACCACGGCGTTGGCCAATCGCCCACTCAGCGGAAACCTCTCGACTGCTTCCACCGCGCCTTGATTGCGTTGCACCAGAAACGTGATCGCACTCGAGGCGACTGCCAGCCCCAACAGGGGCAGCTTTTCGAGAAGCAACCACCGATATCTCGTAAACGTATCGCGCCATGAGGAGTCCCAGCCACGAAGCCGTTGCAGCGGCCAGAAATCCAGCAGCAACAACACGGCCGGCAGCGTGACCAACATCGGCTTGGCCAACAGCCCTAGAAGCAAGAGCACGAACACAACCGCATACCGCCACAACCGCACGTCGCGAACATAGGCCACGTATGCCGCCAACACGCAAAGCCCTAGCGTTCCGCTCAGGACATCCTTGCGTTCGGAAATCCATGCCACCGATTCAACGTGCAGCGGGTGCCATGCGAACAGCGCGGCAACCGCCGCAGCCGGCCACATGCGTCCGGTCATGGTCAACAGAACCCAAAAGACCAACACACTGCACGTCACATGCAACGCGACATTCGTTAGATGGTGCCAGCCGGCGTTCACGCCGAACAGTTGGCAGTCGGCCATGTGGGTGAGCATGGTCAGCGGATGCCAGTTTGCCGCGACCGGCTCGGTCCAAGCACGTTGAAAGCCGTCCCAGGAAAAGCCAGTTTGAACCCACGGCTTGTGGGTCACATATTCAATGTCGTCGAGCGTGACGAATTCAAAGTTGCGCACGGGCCAGTAGATGAACGTCGTGACGCCAATCAGGGCAGCAATGATAACCCATCGCCAGGCAGACTCGCTTGCGTGTTCCTCCCGCCGATTCAAGCTACATGACTCCCGTTCGGTCACCCGTTGTTCGATCAATCCCTGCCTACGACAGCCGCCCGCAATACGTGAAACCATTGTAGCCACGAATGGTCACCGTCGAAGATTACCAATCTTCCGGCGCCAATTCGACCGTTTCACCTTCGGCCTTCAAATTCTTGGCCTCGGTGATCAATCGCCGCCGAAGCTGTTCGAGTTTCTCTGGTAAGGCACCCTCGGGCACTTTCATCAGCACTTGAAGGCCCTGGCTTGGTCGCCGCTCGTCACGAACGAGAATCTGCCCCAGCTTCAAACGTACCCGTTCCGAGCGATCGGGAAAACGGGCCATGAACTCGACCATCAGTGGAATGGAGTCACGCACAGCGCCCTGCTTGTGCAAGGCCGCGATGAGCATCAAGTGCTCCTTCTCGGGAATCTGCCATCCATCCAACGATACGGCCTTCTTGTGAAGCTTGAGGGCTATCTTGCCTTGCTCTTGTGTGAGCAATCTACGAACCTTGTCCAGCGTCTCGGCTCCTCGGGCATCATCTTTCCGCCGCTGCTTGTCGGTGGCCAGAGGTGCTCCTTCCTTCTTCTTTGCAAACACGCCATAGTCGCCTTTCCAGACACTGATCACATCCCAGCCCTCGCAGTCGACCCGCTTGGTGAGCAGCAACGCGAATGCAAGCGGGAAGCCGAACACGACACCCAGCAGGTGCAGCATCGGTGTGGTCAACGCGAAGCCGGAAAGATAAGCGTTGAACACTTCCCATAGCACATAGAACAGGCCGAAGTACAGCAGAGGAATGCCAACATGCACGACGCGCGGGATAAAGAACCAATAGGCAATCACGCATAGCAGTTCGTTCTTCGGCGCCCAAACCACGGCCATGGCGATTAGCCCGAAGATGCCCCCAGCGATGCACCTTCTTCAGCCGTGAAGTTGGAAATGACTTGTTCCGCGACGCAGACACCGACGGCGATTCCCATGTACACGATCAAGAATCGCCACCAGCCGAGCTTTCCTTCGATCACCAAACCGAAGGGCCACAGGAACATCATGTTGCCAATGAGATGCCAAAAACCGGCGTGCATGAACGGCGAGGTGAACCATTGCAACGGGTGCAGCCCGTCGGAGTATGACAGGAGATAGGGAAGTAATTGCTCCCCATCGTCGACCGACAACATTCCCCCAAACGCCAACACATTGATGAGGATCAGGCCGATCGTGGAAATCGGTGGATAGTAGATCGGCGCGTCTGTGCCATAGGGCAGAAAAAAGAACATCCATCCCCCTTCGGTTGATCTCTCACCACGGCATTCGTCACCGTGAGACTAATCTTAGGGCCAGCCGCCCGCAAATCGCCGTAAGCCACGGATGTTGCGGTGTTTGCAATTCCTCGTTGCGCTGGGATGAGCAATCTCGCCGGATGATTACATCACCTGCGTATCAATGCATCACTTCGCTCCACACCCCGGGCCGATTGTACCGGTCGCGTGCATCGCGTGGTGCAAGGTCGACAATACCTCGACGAAGTTGGCACATTCACGGTGAGACAAAGCTCGATTCGGTGGGTCCGTCGAATCATGCTGGAGATTATGCACTCCAACCGCCACTTGCCCTTGCTGTTGATCTTCGCCCTGGTGGCGGTCGATCAATGCGCCTTGCGAATTGCACAGGGGTATCACTGGCCAGAGGCTCCGCTGGTCTACGTGATGGCGTTGTTCACTTCTCAACTCGCGCTGCTGGTGGCCGCGGCGGTGGTCTATCGTGGTTTGGCCGTGTTGCGCATTGTGGCCACGGTGTGTTTGGCGGCGGTGTGGTGTCACTGGGGGGCAATGCTTGTTGGTGACCTACGGCATTGGACGGCCATGGCAACCGTGACGGCGCTTCCGTTGGCCGCGGTGTTGCTGGTCGCCCGCTGGTATGTCGCCCGGCACGATCGACTTTCGGGTTCAGAAAATCAGACGTCTCCCGTCGGTTTTGGCGTTGGCGAATTGCTGGCCGCCACCGCGATTGTGGCCATGGCGTTTGCAACAGCACGAACAGGCGTTGATACACCGCTCGATCGACCGACTCTTTCGTTGGCGGCGGTTTCGGCGGCGACGTCCGTGTTGTTCGTCATCTCGCTGCTTTCCACACGTCTGAAATCGTCTCACGCATTGGCGCTCGCCCTGTTCACATTCTTCGCCGGGTTCGCGCTTGCGAACGCTGGGGCCGGATCTTTGGAAACCTGCTGCATGTGGGCGGCCTTGCATGGGGCGTTACTAGCTGGGTCGCTGTTGATCCTGCGGGCAGCCGGGCTTCGATTCAGTGGAAATATGCCGGTACGCATCACAGCCGATCTCGGTGCTTCGCATCCCCTAGATTCGACCGGTTCCCTTGGAACGAACACCTAACACATCGTGTTGAAGGAACGCACCACCGATCGCATCAGGCGTTGCATTGTCGCAACATCCAATCCCATCGGACAGTGTTTGAAGCTGGATATGAGTTGACGCCAAACATCTTACCCTCAAACGGTTTACCACCACCCATCAGCAATCGCATCGGTTTCGCGGCACTAAATCTGCGGTGATGGGTACCACGGACATGAACTCTCATGGGCCGCATTTCGCACGGAAGCCACAGTCTCTCTTGCACGCGAATGATCACCATGAATATCCGATTGACTTCGCTACTCACCGCCGGGGCCATTGTCTTTCTGGCAACGCCGACACACGCGCAAAGCGGTGTCTTTGCTCAATCGAAGTTTACGCACGATCCGTCGACCGGCGTGCGCGTTCCGCAGTATGCCAAGCACGTCCCGGCGATTGCTCCGCCGGCGATCAACTACCAGATCAGCGGCTATCGATTCTTGCAAAGTAACATCCGCGGGGCAGGGGGGGGGCTCGACCGGCAGTTGTTTGTTGAACAATGGGGCAACGGACGCGGATTGCGCGATGCCCAGTCGGAACGAGATTTCCAAGCCTTCCAGCAGCCGTTCCGCGGTAGAACCCAAGACGGACGATCGTATTCGCTACCCGGCTATGGTTGGCCTGGTTACAACTATCCACTCGTGCCGCAAATCACCGGCGGTTTCGGATACCCAGGCATCCTCCCGTTCCCAACACCCTACGGCGGTTCTGGGGTTGGTGGACCTGGATATGGTGGACCTGGGGTTGGTGGACCTGGCCCTGGTGGACCTGGGGTTGGTAGACCTGGATATGGTGGACCTGGAGGTGGTGGACCTGGAGGTGGCACACCAGGACACGGTAAGCCGGGCTATGGATCGCCTGGAGATGGTGGCAGCCCGGGCTATGGTCATCCGGGTTACGGATCTGATGGTCCACCCCCGCCCTACGGTTCTGAATAGCCGGGTCGCAGGCTGTTGCATTTAAAGTCGCGGAATTATTTTCGGCGCAACTATCCTACCGCCGGCGACCGCCGCGTTTTACCCACAGTTCGACGAGCGCTGGTGCGTCGCGGCCATAGGTGGATTTCAACGCGGTGTCGAAATTGGTGCCTTCGGCAACGGCATCCAAGAGTCGCAGGTACCGGCCCATGTCGCTCATCAGGAACTGAACGAACCCGAAGCGGAGAACCTTCGACTCCACGTCCGGCAAGCTGCTGTCCAAAAGCGCATCGGGTTTTTCGATGGTTGCTTGAAGATCCTTCAACTCTTGAATCCATCCAATCACGTCATCAGACCTTGCCGCGACCTGGGCCGCGATTGCCCGGGATGATCCTTCGGAAAACCACGTTGGGACAATGCCGCGGCTTTCCACGTACAGCCCACCCAACAACTCGGCGACTCGGGCATCCAATGGGGCCTCGTCGCCCCGTGGCAGTAACAGGCACACATAGGCGTCGATCACGTCGTAGGTCCAGTGGCCTGTCCAATCGGGCGAAAGCTCGCGTTTCTCGACCATGCGGCCCAACTCACTGTAGTCGTATCGCCGCCGAAATACGTACAGCGTGGCGCTACCTTTGATCAACGGTTGATCCGATGGCCGTCGCATGAGTTTGGCAATGGCATCGAGTTGCTGTTGCGCCACTTGGGCCAGTTGCTGCATGCGCCCGGCATCGATGTTGCCGATCAACCGCAGGGCGTCCGTCGCGATCTGCTCGGGTTGTTCTGATGGCTTGACGAGCCGCCAGTTGTCTTGGGTTAGTTCGAGTCGTTGCTTGGCTAACTCATCGTGCGACATGCGACTGGCCACTTCGATGCGGACCATACGTTCCAGTGGTTGGTTCGCGTCTCGACCGTCGAACTTCGCACCCTCGCTGATCCAGGTTTCGATCCTGGCGATCACCTTCGCATCGAGTGCAGGACGCCGTAGCGGCATCTGCTGCCCCTCCATACCGCGCAGCTTTCTCAGAATCAGGCTCATCGCAACGTCGTCGGGAGCCACCACGGGGCCGTTGTTGCCACCGCGCAACAGTCCGCGAAACGTGGCCAGCGACAGTCGGGCCGAAGGTTGCGTGCCCGCGTGACATGGAAAACACGATTCAACGATGATGGGGGCAATATCTCGGGTGAACTGAAACGCTTCGTCCCCATCCGCCATCTGCAATTCGACCCGCATTGGCTGCCCTGGTTGAGCGAAATCGGTGAGCAGAGTCTTGGGGTCTTCGCCGTCGTACTTCGCGCCGGCATCGATCCACGCGACGAGTTTGGCCAACTCGTCGTCGGCAACTCGACCGCCGCCCTTGGGCATCTCGCCTTCGCGAATCAACTCCACCAGCCGGCTTGCATTGCCGTCGCCCGGCTGCAACACATCGGCTGCTACGAGCGTCTCGAAAGTCCGCATGCTGAAATCACCACGCGAACGCGCCACATGGCAATTGCCGCATCGGCGCATCAGCACCGGAGCCACATCGCTCACGAAGCTCACGGCATTATCGCCAGTGGAATCGTTCGGCAGTTCAACACCGTTGGCTTTGAGCCGCTTGACCAACCCTTCGGCGGTGGCCTTCATCGCCCGCAGCGAACGGCTAAGCTCCCCTTCTTCGTCGCTGCTTTCCAATGCAGAGATCAAGCCAAGGGCCTTCGCCACAAGCTCGGCAGACTCGTCAAATTTGCGGCCCCGAAAATAGCGCGAGGCCGACGAGAGCGACTTGCGTAGCGTTCCGAGCTGCTCCCGCTGCTCGGGAGTGACCGCTGCCGAGGCAGGCTGCAATGGGACGAGGTTTGCGAACAGGCAAACGGCGATCAGCATCAAAACGGACCATCTTGTGGACCGTGATTGCGAGCACTGCACGAACGGACATCTAAGACGGCTCGAAGCAACCTTCGCCGCGTGTGACCACTGCCGCGAGCGCACCCGTTGGACTCGAAGATCCATGGCGACCATCCTCGTTGCGATTCTCTATTCCGACCGGCCATGCGCGAACACAACCGGCATTAAGTGCCATGATACGACAGACGCGGTGAACGGGCAAAGAATTGCGGCATACGTCGCTCGCCAGCGGGATAGATGAGCGCCATGAGCCTGCTAGACAAAGCGATCGCCAGAAGCGTCGATTCCACGTTCTAAACGGCGTGATGACGACGAGCGACCTGTTTCCGTTTCGGCTTCGAGCGGCGGCAAGGGGTGCCGAACTTTAGTGCGAACGCCTCGGCATAACGCTCGCGATCGACGTAACTTGTGTTCCGGTCGTCGAGTAGGTGCCCCAACTCGTGAATCAAGATGTTATTCAGATAGAAGTCCTTGATTGCCGCTTCGGTCCACTGCAACATCCACATGCCTGGGGAGTCCTCGATCCAGCGAACACCGAACATTTCGGCTTCGATCACCTGCTCGGGCTTGGGAGGTCGCGGGCAGTATTCCGCTAGCCCCGACTCGATGGGGTAGAGGTACAGCGTTGTGCCCCACTGCATGCCATAGCACGGAAAACTCTGTTTCTTGCGTGTCATACGGCTGAACTGGATGACTTCTAATTGATCGAGAAACTTTGCCGGCAGTTGGGCAAGCCGCTCGCGGACCTCGGTGGGCGTGAGAACATGCCGAAACCCTGGACCTGGATCTTGAACGACGATTCGGTATGGCTGACCGTCGTTGCGAGGCTCGTGCCAATCTTCCGGTGGAACAAACGGCATGTGGACATTCCGAGGTCCGCCACGCGCTCGAATGCTAAAGGGGGCTTTATGCTTGATCGGATGACGCAAGCGGCCATTCGCCTGAGGCGCATGCACGAACTTTCGTCCAACGGAATCGTTTCTACGTGATCGTCGTGGCATGGATGAAATGAACCCCGTCTGCAAAGCCATCCAAGGGGAAAGCAAAAGGGTTCCGTCGCCAACGACAAAGGGAATGTCGCACTTTCCGAGCGATCCGTCAGAAAAGCACTGGCCCAGTGGAGCCAGAAGATTGGATGTAGGACAATTTCATCCTAGCGCCGCTCGATGAGCGAAACAAGTGAACACCGTAAGGTCTTTGTGTAAAGCGACTTACGAACGACCACCTTATCGCGACAGACGTGTGGCCAGGACATTCAGGGGGCCAATATCCAGGTTACGGATTGAATCGACGAGGGTTCATAATGGGCAATTGGAGACTTTTAAGTTCCAGATGAATTGATTCGCGCGCTCGTTGATGCAACGATTTGCCCGCGCTATCCGAGCGCAAACCATGCCCCGATGATCAGGGCTAGAACAAAGAGGCCGACTCCCAAGCCAACCAGGACGGAGAGCATGATGTCGACTTTTGGCCCAGCTTTTCGAGACGGCAGGCTTGGCAGCGGCGCCGAAGTTCCGGCACTGGGCCCCAGGTCAGAAAGCAAATCGTCGAAATCGCCGCCAGAAGCGACGTTGACCTTAGGCGGGCGCGACTTCTTCGAACTGCCCGACCCCGATGGTGGTTTTGTGCTCGACTTTTCCTTGGCTCGAGAATCGCGGAGCTTGCCAGAGCCCGATTTCACGCCAGAGCCCGATCCCGGCTTTAGCTTCACCTTTGATCCACTCGAAGAGGAGGGCTTCTTCGTGGTCGTCTTAGAGCCTTTGGGCTTGTCGCTCTTGGATCGATCACTGCCTGATCCAGGGGGGCCCTTCATGCCGATCTCGGAATCGGAAGGTGCCAGGCTCAGCAGCGAGTCCTCATCTTCGGTCGGGTCGATCTTTGGGGACGAACCAGGTTTGAATGAATCTTGTTGAGGTCCGCTGTCGCCTGGCAGGCGATTGTCGTGCTGCTCCTCCATGCGCCGCAATGTCTGTGAACCCGGTCCACCGCTGGAAGAGCCTTTCAACCCCGATCCGCCTAGCCACGCTTGCAAATCGGCGCCCACCTCTTCGGCCGTCTGATAGCGACGGTCGACTTTCTTTGCCATCATTTTTTGGCAAATGGCCACCAACTCTTCCGGGGCATCGGGACGCTTGTTCTTAATCGACGATGGTTCCTGCGTTTGATGCATCATCAGACGCTGAGGTAGTGTCCCCTCAGGAAACGGAGGGTGTCCTACCAGCAGAAAATAGAGCGTGCAGCCGAGACCGTAGATATCGGTCCGATGATCGGCCGTGTGGCTGTTGAGCGCCTGCTCCGGCGATAAATAGTCGGCCGTGCCGAGTACGTTCTCGTCGTGAGCGATGGTGAGCGATTCATTCTCATCGCCCGTTAACCGCGCCAAACCCATGTCGAGGATCTTCACGACCCCTTTCCCGTCGACGAGCAGGTTTGCCGGCTTGATGTCGCGATGAATCACGCCCGACTCGTGGGCATAGGCCAAGCCTTCGGCAGCCTGACTGATGTAATCGGCCGCCATTTCGTAGTCGAGCGGCCCCTGGCGTTTTACGAGTTCTTGCAGGTCAGAGCCCTCGACATACTCCATGACAAGGAAATGTGTCTTGCCCTCGCTATCGATGTCGTATGCCCTGACGACATGAGGATGCTCTAACTTTCCGGCTGCATGTGCCTCGCGGTAGAAACGGGCCAAATACGAGGAGTCGGCGATGCGGTTTTGCGGCAGAACCTTGATGGCGACACGACGATGCATCAACACATGTTCAGCCAGATAAACACTGCTCATGCCGCCGGTACCCAAGAGACTCAGCAGCTTGTACTTGCCGAGAAAGAAGCCCTTGTGCCGGCCTTCGAGCAGCTTGTCGGTTTGCCAGCGGGTGAGCAGTCCCTCGCCGATGAGACGTTCAGCGACCACCTTGCTATCGTTCTCCGACGTTCCGACTTTGTCGTCGTCGAGGACGCTTTGCAAGCGGTTGTTGTCGACCAATCCGCTACGGCGGACAAGATCGAGAAACCGTTGAACCTTCACCTGCACATTGCTCATATCATAGGCGTTTGGTCACGCCGCCATGGTGCCACTTTGTTGCACGTTGTTCGCATGCGTCACCAGTTTCCGTGCCGTGGGAGAGGTGACACGAAAGCCGGTATTTCGCCCTGTTCCAAAGCGGTTCGCCAGAATTGCCGTTAGGAACCTGCAACGGCGATCCGAAAACCAGATTTCGGTTGCCGTCGAATCGACGCATCTCATCATGATGACGGATAGGATGAAGGGACCGGAGTGTCATATCGTGGCGAACCACTGTCCACATCAACTGTTGTGGCGACACGACACCCTTGTTCCACGCTACCAACGATTGAAGAAAGATACCAGAATATCTTGTTTCCCGGAAACTAGTTTCCGCCACGGCTGGCCGATTCCATCAAGGAAACTAGGGTATCTCGGACCTCGATCGGCCTCTTCGACTGGTCGGTTCCACGTGGAAAACCGCCAAACTCACTATTCTGGGGGGGGATTGCGGGCTTGCCAGTGCAATCAACCTCTCTGCGGTCACAAGCCGGTCGATGGCCACGGTTTTCTGACGGTTGACCATGGTCTATGTTCCAGAAAGCTGGCCGTGGAGCCAACATTGGCCAACACCTTCGCAGGACACGGTCGGTGTTGGTATGGAGATTGAGATGAGAATAAGGCGGATGAGACTGAATGGCGGTTCAAAAAACGGTGATCTATACGCGGCAAGGTTGCCACCTGTGCGATGAGGCGATGGCTGTGCTAAGAAAGCACGGGCTCGAGCCGCAAGAGATTGATATTGATCTCCGTGAAGACTTACGGAGCAAATATGATGTCTGCGTCCCGGTCGTCGAAATCGACGGACACGAGCGATTTCGCGGTCGCGTCGACGAGATCTTGCTTCGCCGCTTGTTACGAAGCTCGAATTAAGGCGTGCGGCAAATAAGAACGTACCAATCACAACCCGACGCGTAAGCGAGGGAACGCAGTGTATTACCGGTTGGTCCCTCGCTCACGCGTCGGGTTGGGATATTCTCATTCGCCGCTCGCCTAACCAGAGTTGGTATCCGCATCCCGCCAATCTTCGCCATCAATTCCTTGATGGACCTGCCCTTGAACTGCCGGTTGAACCCGGCTCCTAGAAAGTCGCCATGCAACAAATTGGAGTTTTCGCCAAGTACTGGGAACCTGGGAAAGTAAAGACGCGCCTAGCGGCAACGATCGGCAACGAACGTGCGAGTAGGATCTATCGCGCGTTTGTTGAAACCTTACTGACACGGCTCTCGAGCGTAGGCCAGCGAAGGGTTCTTGCCGTCGCACCACCCGACCGGATGCGTGATTTTGCCACCGTTGCGGGCGAGGCATGGACCGTTGAGCCCCAGGCTAGCGGTGATTTGGGGGCACGCATGAAGCATTATTTCGACGCCGGCTTCGATCGAGCGGCCCAATCGATTGTGCTATTGGGGTCCGACAGTCCCGACGTTCCGCTTGAATACATCGAACAAGCGTTCGAGTTGCTCAAGAGTTTCCCCGTGGTGCTGGGGCCGACCAGTGATGGCGGCTATTATTTGATTGCGGCACGCGACACGACGCCACCGGTTTTCGATCGCATTGCCTGGAGCACGTCGTCGGTGTGGGCCGATACGATCGAGCAACTCAATCAAGCCGGCCTGAGCTATGGGCAACTGCCCCCGTGGTACGATGTGGACGATGCTGAGAGCTTGGCAAGGATGGTCGAAAGCCTTCGCGTTTCGGAAAATCTAGACAGTGCTTTATTGAAACTGCGAGACCACTTGAGTGGCGAACACGACGTCGAGTGATTGTCAACATCTCCCGAGACACAGAGAAAAATGACAAGGTCTAACCATGGATGACGTGATTATCATCGGCGGCGGCGCCATCGGGCTCTCGCTCGCCTACGATCTATCGACACACGGACGCTCCGTCCGTGTTCTCGAACGGGGACGCGCCGGAGGTGAGTCGAGTTGGGCCGGCGCCGGGATCTGTCCACCGGGCAATCGCCAAACAACGTCGGATTCTTACGAACAACTCGTCGGCCTTGGGCACGAACTGCATCCCGTCTGGTCGGAGAAGTTGCGAAGTGAGACCAGCATCGACAACGGCTATCGTCGCTGCGGTGGGGTCTACGTTGTCCGAGAGACCGCGATGGTCGACATGCTCGGGTACATGATCGAACACTGGATCAGCCGCGAAATCCGAGTCGAGCGAATTGATGCGAGTGAACTCCTGAAGTTGGAACCTCAATTGCAACCCACGATCGACGGCGAAGGCCCTCTTGCAGCGGCACTCTTGCCCGACGAAGCACAAGTTCGCAACCCACGCCACTTGAAGGCTTTGGTCGCCGCCTGCTTGCAACGGGGAGTCGTGATCGAAGAGGGAATGCCCGTCGAGTCTTTGGAAACCGTGGGCGAACAAGTGGTGGCAGTTCAAACGGTCGACGGACCACGCGTTGCGACAAGCTACTGCATTGCAGGCGGCGCTTGGAGCAGAAGCCTGTTCGCGTCGATCGGTGTCGATTTACCGATTCGCCCCGTCCGCGGACAGATCGCGCTGCTGGCCTGTGGAACACCTCCCATCTCAAGGGTCATCAACGAGGGGAGCCGCTACTTGGTGCCTCGTCCCGATGGCAGAGTTTTGATCGGCTCGACTGAAGACGATGTCGGTTTCGATAAGCGGACCACTGCCGAGGCGATTCACGAGCTGATCGCTTTTGGCCGCAGCCTGGTTCCTGCATTAGGGAAAGCCGAAGTCGAACGCTGCTGGGCCGGATTGCGGCCAGCCACCGAAGACGGGCGTCCGTACATGGGCTCGGTGCCAGGCT
Source organism: uncultured Planctomycetaceae bacterium (assembly GCA_964576465.1). GTDB lineage: Bacteria > Planctomycetota > Planctomycetia > Pirellulales > JAEUIK01 > CAZNXE01. Next base: position 6,525 of record CAZNXE010000018.1, on the reverse strand, counting down.
ATGAAAACGTGTTCGCCGCGACGGGACACTTTCGCAGCGGATTGCAGCTTTCTCCGGCCGTGGCCGTTGTCATGAGTCAACTGATCCGCGGCGAAGTCCCAGAAATCGATCTGAAACCGTTTCGGCTCGATCGTGTGTAAGGCGTGCGGCAAATAAGAACGTACCAATCACAACCCGACGCGTAAGCGAGGGAACGCAGTGTATTACCGGTTGGTCCCTCGCTCACGCGTCGGGTTGGGATATTCTCATTCGCCGCTCGTGTAACGACGATTTGACAACGTCCGACTTCAAACACCGACGCGGCTGGCCGACGCCATACGTTTGATTTGGCGTGTGATCTCGTCGGTGCCGTCAGACAGCGAGAACTGTTTGTCGACGTTCCCTTCGACGAAGGCAACTTTGTTCATGCCGTAGACGTCCGAACTGGCCTCGTCCTGTCCAAGCACATACCCACCCGCGGCACGAATCATGCCACATCCATCGGCACCGTCGCGTCCCATTCCGGTCATCACGACCCCCAGGACTCTGTCGCCGTAAATCTCGGCTGCACCCTCCATCATCACGTCGACCGACGGCATATGGCCGCTGACTGGTTCGCCGGCACGGATGCGAATCTTTACGTCTGATCCTACTTGATGGAGACTCAAGTGCTGACCGCCGGGGGCAATATAGGCATGATCGGGGCGCAAGATATCACCGGTCTCGGCTTCCTTGACGGATAGCGTCGAGATCGAATTCAATCGCCTGGCGAATGGGCCGGTGAAATTCGCCGGCATGTGTTGCACCACCACCACCGGCGGCAGTGGCGACTGAAATTGTTCAAACACTTCCGTTAAGGCCGGCGGTCCGCCTGTCGAAATACCAAGTGCAATGCACCACCTGGCGAATTCAGAGGACGCAGGCGATGATGCCGAGGCAGCAACGGAAGATATGCGTTTTTTGGCATTCAACGACCGCTCATGGCGCGCGCGGCGGATCTCCAACATCCGCTTGACGTCGGTTCCGGCCATCGCACGGATCTTCTTCAGCAATTCAGTTTTGAATTCGCCGCCGAGCTTTCGTGAACCCTCTGGCTTGGCCACATAGTCCAACGCACCGCGATCGAGTGCATTGAGCGTTACGTCCGCGCCGCGTTGCGTTAGCGAACTGACCATGATCACCGGAGTCGGGCGACGCTTGAGAATCTCGTCGAGCGTCGTAAGGCCATCCATGCCCGGCATCTCGATGTCCAATGTGATGACGTCAGGCTTTAGATCATCGACGATGTCAAGCGCGCTCCTTCCATCGCGCGCTTTGGCGACCAGTTTCATATCGCTGGCTTCAACGATCAGGTCGCCAATCAACTCACACATCACCGCGGAGTCGTCAACGGTCAACACACGTATCGGTCGATTCTGCTGCATTTCAGCGCCACCTGTTCTTGAGTCGTATTCAAGATGATGTCTGATATCATCTGCCTGCCCTCAAGAAATGTAGCTTCCAATGGTGAACACGCCGCGAGGAGGCGAATTAAGCGACGCGCGGCTGAGCGATGTGCCGGTTCCGAAACGAATAACCCTCGCAGAAGTCGCTCTTGAAGCCTCACTACGGCGAAAGTTGGTCCAATTCCGCACAGTCTACTCCTTACGGGTGATTCAATCCGTCCTTGGGTGGCGTATTCCTGACACGTCTCAATTGAAACACGCACACACCGGGACGACCTTTGAAGACCCTGCGGTCGGTCATCTGCCAAGTTCCCCGGGCGCTCAATATGGCCACCAACCGCAGGGCCGTTTCATCGGCAAGCTTCGGACCTCCACGAAGGATAAACCAACCGCCGCCGGCTTGGGTCACACATTCTCGCCCGCGGGATGACAGTTCCCAAGGTCGCTGGCTACATAGCGGAATGACGTCGCGTCCGTCGAGGGATAGATCGTAGATATTGTTTACCGGAGCAGTGCAGTATTCCGACCATTCCTGTTCGTCGATGTGTGTCGCGGTACATTCGATGAAACCAGAGCGAACGAACACGGGAGCCAGTCGTGTGTCGTGAGCCTGAACGAACTCAACCGCGCCGCGCCAATCTTCGCGGGCATGGCCTGAAACAGTTCGGTGCAGCAAGAAGCTTCGTACCACGCTATGAGTCGATGCTTGAAACGGCGAGATCGCCAAGCCCACGGCAAGCGTGACGAAGTAAGCCACGGCAACTCTACGGTCTTTCAGCGAAGCCCCGATGATCGCCGTGGCGAGAACGGGGGCGATCGCGCCGACCATCAGATACCGCTTAAGGAACACTCGGGCGATGTCGCTTCGCGTCAATAGCCACGTCAACAGCAGCAAGACGAAGAAGATCCCTAACAAACATCGAACCAGAGTTGCGTTTTGCCCCAGTGCGTTGGGATACGCCGCCGCGCGATTCGGGCTAAGCCAATAAGCGGCAACCGCGGCCAAAGCTGGATACAGCAACCAGCAATCCAGCGGAAACAGAGTTACAAGATCAACCCAACTCGGTCGCGGAACAAATTCCGCCCAATGCGCCCGGTGTGACGCAACAAGACCGGCGTGCGACATGAGTGGAATCGCCAATACAATGACGGTAACCGCATCGGTAACCGCTTTCGCCGGTCGATAGACTGCCCTGCGGATTGCATCACGTCCCAACCACGTTGACGCGATATAGAGAGCCTCGGACACGAGCAGGAATGCCGAGGTGTAGTGGATGTACAACAGTGCCAGCGAAGTGGCGATGAGCGCGATCCGCCAGCGATGTCGCGCGTGGAGGAGGACTTCGCGCAGACAAATCAACTGAGCCAAGGCAACCAGGTGCAACAATGCGTAGGGTCGTGCGTCTTGCGCATAGAAAATGAATAGCCGATCCAACGCTAACAGCATGACGACCGCCACGGTCGCCACGTTCGATGTGGTCCATCGCCAAATAGCCCAGGCAGCCAGCACTAGTAAGGCGGTACTTGCCCCGAGCGGCAACAATCTCAGCGACGTTTCGCTGAGCCCCAACACGCGCGCCAAGCCCCATTCCATGTAGAAGAACAGCGGAGCGTTGTTCCCGATTCGGGCGCGGGCAGCCACGTCGGCAACACCATCGCCAACGGTCCAAGCAGTGTGCAACTCGTCAAGCCAGAGGCTATGCCCTAAGTCCTGGATGCGTAGCGAGAAACCCACGAGGATGAAGAAAACGACAAGGCAGATCGTCGTGGTTGGGCAGCGGGGCGAATCAGCGGACAAATGCATCACGGACCGATTCTACCATCCTCATGACGAATGGCCGACGATTGAAACGTTTCGGTCGCTAGCCAGAAAGCCAGGCTAGCCCCTACAGTCGGCTATCGAGGAGCTTAAGCATTTCGGCTTCGTCGGGAAACGCGCCGGTCTCGAGCTTGGAATACTCCAGCTTGCCGTCGAGAGATAGCTCGAAGCAGCCTCCGCCAGAGGGGATCAACTCAAGACTTTCGATTTGCTGCTTGAATCGACCGAGCAATGCGGCCGCCAAACTGACAGCCTGAGGTTCGTAGTTTCACAACGAGCAATATTCGAGCCTGATCTTCATGCGACAAACATCTCCTGTTCGAGTCGTTCAACCGTGTGACCGAGAAGCAATCCGGTACGACGCTCCACCGCAATTATCGTGTTCGCTTCTTAGTTTTCTTACGTCCGGCGGTCTTCTTTTTCGCCGCGGCGGCAGGCTTCTTCTTCGTCGATTTCTTTGCCACCTTTTTCGTCAGCTTTTTCTTAGGAGACCGTTTCTTGGCGGTCTTCTTTTTCGTGGCAGCCTTCTTCGTCGAACGTTTTTTCGGTTGCGTGAAAATCGTTCCCCAATTCTCGGAATAGGTGGTCGTCGCGCCAACATGGGTTACCGTCATGTGATCAGCCTCTCAGATGTCAACTTCGTAGTCGTTGGCACGTACCATCGCACGTGCCGTTTCTTTACAAGTAGGAATGCCGAATGGTGCTTCTAACGATTCGGCCAAGTTCGGTCAAGCCGGCAAAACACGTTCTCATCACGATTGCAGCTTCTTGTAGCGATAACGCCTTGGCTCGTCGCTTGCAATGCCCAATCGATCACGACGTTGTTCTTCGTAGGTCTGAAAATTCCCTTCGCACCAATGCACATAACCATCGCCCTCGAAGGCAAGGATGTGCGTGGCGATGCGATCGAGAAACCACCGATCATGGCTAATCACCACCACGCATCCGGCAAAGCTGAGAATAGCTTCTTCCAACGCCCGAAGCGTGTCGACGTCCAAATCATTGGTCGGCTCGTCGAGCAACAGTAGATTGCAGCCGCGTCGCAGTAGTTTGGCCAAATGCACCCGGTTGCGCTCGCCGCCGGAAAGCGTGCCGACGCGTTTCTGTTGATCGGTCCCCTGGAAATTGAATCGCGCCACGTAAGCGCGGGCATTGACTTCGCGTCCGCCAAGATCGAGCGTTTCGTGGCCGCCAGAAATCTCCTCGAACACCGTGTTCTCCGGATCGAGCGCGTCGCGCGACTGATCGACGTAGCCCAATTCGACCGTCGGCCCGATTCGGAGTTCGCCCCGGTCAGGCTTTTCCTCGCCGGTAATCATACGAAACAGGGTTGTCTTGCCGGCACCGTTAGGACCAATGATGCCGACGATGCCACCCCGGGGAAGACGAAAATCGAGATCCTCGATCAGCAGTAGATCGTCGAAGCCCTTGTTCACCTTGTTGGCCTCTACGACCAAGTCGCCCAGGTGGGCCCCGGCCGGAATTTGGATCTCCAGTTCGTCCTCACGTTGTTGCTTTGCTTCGGATTCGAGTTTTTCATAGGCCTTGATGCGGGCCTTGCTCTTGGCCTGTCGGGCACGCGGCGCCAGGCGAACCCACTCGAGCTCGCGCTGGAGTGTCTTCGCGCGTGAGGTCGATTTTTTCTCCTCGCGGGCCATTCGTTCTTGCTTCTGTTCGAGCCACGAAGTGTAGTTTCCCTCCCAGGGAATTCCTTCGCCACGGTGCAATTCAAGAATCCAGCCGGCAACGTTATCGAGGAAGTAGCGATCGTGTGTAACGGCCACAACCGTGCCGGAGTATTCAGCAAGATGACGTTCGAGCCAGGCCACGCTTTCGGCATCGAGATGGTTCGTCGGTTCGTCCAACAACAACAAGTCGGGGCGTTCGAGCAGAATCTTGCACAGCGCGACCCGTCGACATTCGCCGCCAGATAGATTTTCGACCGCGGCATCGCCCGGCGGCAAGTTCATCGCATCCATGGCGATCTCAACTTGACGATCCAGCTCCCACGCACCACGCACTTCGATCTCATCTTGCACGGTGGCCTGTTGCTTGAGCAGTTTCTCCATCTCGTCTTCTGCAAGTGGTTCGCCCAAGCGGGTGTTGATGTCGTTGAACCGATCGAGCAGGGCGCGGGTCGGGGCGACCGCTTCTTCGACATTGCCCGCCACATCTTTATCTGTGTTAAGCATTGGCTCCTGCGGCAGATATCCGGCGGTGAACCCATCGGTAAGCCGCGCTTCGCCTTCAAACTCTTTATCGAGCCCGGCCATAATTCGTAGCAGCGTGCTCTTTCCCGCGCCGTTGCTGCCCAGGACACCAATCTTGGCACCGGGATAGAAAGAGAGCCAGATATTGCTGAGCACCTCGCGGCGGCCATGCTTTTTCGTCAGGTCGGCGATTTGAAAGATGTATTGCTTGCCCATCGGGGCTCACTCCCATTCGATCGTGGCGGGTGGCTTCGAGCTGATGTCGTAAACCACGCGATTCACGCCTTGCACCTCGTTAATGATCCGCGTCGAAATTCGGGCCAACACTTCATGGGGCAGCCGAGACCAGTCGGCCGTCATGAAGTCATCGGTGTTGACCGATCGAACCGCGATCGCGTCTTCGTACGTGCGAGCGTCTCCCATCACGCCGACACTTTGCACAGGCAACAGCACGGCGAAGGATTGCGACGTTTTGCGATACAACCCGGCGTCTACGATCTCTTGAACGACAATCGCGTCGGCTTCACGTAACTTGTCCAACTTTTCTCGGGTAACTTCGCCCAAGCAACGCACGGCCAAGCCCGGTCCGGGAAAGGGGTGCCGCCAGACAATGTCTTCCGGCAGGCCGAGATCGAGACCCAGCTTGCGAACCTCGTCCTTGAACAGATCGCGGAGCGGCTCGATCAATTCAAATTGCATGTCTTCTGGCAAGCCACCAACGTTGTGGTGCAGCTTGATCGTTGCCGCGGGGCCATCGGCCGAGGCACCACTTTCAATCACATCGGGGTACAGGGTTCCTTGGGCCAAAAAATGGGCGCCTTCGATTTTGGCCGCTTCTTCGGCGAAGCAATCGATAAACGCATGGCCAATCCGGCGACGCTTCTCCTGAGGATCGGAAATGCCAGCCAGGGCGGAAAGGAAACGATCTTCGGCTTTGACCACATGCAAATCGGTTTTGAAGTGCTGGGTGAACTCCTTGATCACCGACGCTTCTTCAGCCTTTCGCAGCAGGCCATTGTCGACCAAGATGCAAGAGAGTTGCGGTCCGATGGCTTTGTAGAGCAGGGCGGCG
>CAZNXE010000017.1:40432-40680 GCA_964576465.1 uncultured Planctomycetaceae bacterium | reverse complement strand
GTTAGTTCAACAGGTTTCCATTCACCGTCATGCTTTCGTTGCAGTGCGAAGATTCTCGAGCCTCGACTGTGAGAATCAGTCATCTCGCGTCGAAGCATTTCTTGCGATTCATCGTCAAACAGCTCGGGTAGGCGAAGGCCGACAAGTTCCGATTTCTCGCGCCCAGACATTTCACACACTGCGTGGTTAATCTTTAGAACGCGCAGCGACATGCGATCAACTAAATAGACAGCATCGCTCACCATTTC
>CAZNXE010000017.1:0-40413 GCA_964576465.1 uncultured Planctomycetaceae bacterium | reverse complement strand
CCATTTCGAGCGCCAGGCATGATGCGGCAATACCGAATACGGTTGACTCGGCCTCGACGTCCGCACGAACACCACTGCCTTGAATTCTCTGAAACCAACGCCAAGGAGGATCAACGTGGCGTGCGGACTTTCGTGAACGTCGAGAAGGCATCGGGAACTCTCTCCGGAAATAACCTGTTTCTTCACTCTTAATAACTAGGGAGCGGTTTCTTCACACGATAGCAATGGGCGTTCCGGGGAAGGTGTGGGGAAAGAGATGCCAAGCGTGAATATCGTAACCCCTCGGATTCACTTCGTTCCTTTCACCTGGAATCGTTTGCGATGCTTTCAGTCACGCCAAAGCCCCTAGTGCATCCCCAGCCTGCCTGTTGCTGCATAGGTACCTGCGTCGTTCTACTTGTGCCTGATGAAGAAAGTGTATCGGCACACTAGACAAATGGCTTCTTTCGCAGAAAACAATGACTACTTTCACTGAAAACACCGTGGAACCTTCCGAAGTGGCTCGGGCTTTCTGGCGCTATCGCGGGAGAATTGTCCTGTTTGTTGCCTTCGTCTCGGCGGTAACACTCATTGCCGTTGTCTTCGTTCCGAGGAAATATGCCTCGGAATCGAAGCTGTTTGTTCGCGTGGGTCGCGAAAGTGTGGGGTTGGATCCTACCGCCACGACGGGCAAAACGATGACGATTCAGACCACTCGCGAGGTCGAACTTCAGTCGGTGCATGAGCTTCTCAAGAGCCGCGGCATGTTGGAGCAAGTGGTGGAGCTTATCGGCGCGGAGCGGCTTCTCGAAGATCCGGACCCAAATGTGGCGACCCGCATGTGGTCTCAAGTGTCAGGGATCAAGGGCCAATTGATTGCCTCGCTGGTCGGCGAGAGCGGTCTTTCTCTCGAAGAAAGACAGAGAGAATCAGCACGGGAACTGCTGGAAGACAGCGTGGGCGTTTCGGTTGCTAAGAACACCACGGTCATCACCATCAAGGCCCGTGCGCGATCGCCCGAGCTTGCTCAAGAAATTGCATCGACCCTGGTCGACTCCTATTTGCTCGAGCACGCCCGGATCCATCGCACGGCAGGATCTGAAGCGTTCTTTGCCGACCAGACACAGCGCATCGGTGCCGAGTTGCAGCGCACCGAGAAGCAGTTGCACGACACGAAGAACGAATACGGCCTCGTCACAATCGAAGGCCAGTTAGCGCTTGTTGAAAGCCAAAAGGCCGATGTCGAACGAGAACAGTTGCGAACAGCTCGTTTACTGGCCGAGTCGGAATCGACTTATCACTCTTTACGCATCGCGCTGAACGAGGTGGATGAAATGGTGCTTTTGGAGCGGGAAGAGCGGCCCAACTCCGCGGCAGATGCCATGCGCCATCAGCTCTACGAACTTGAGGTGCAGGAGCAAGAATACCTGGCAAAGTACACACCAGAACATCCGCTGTTGCAGGCAGTGAGTACCCAATTGGCGGAGTCGCGAAAGATTCACGATGGCATGGATGAATTTCGTGATGAACCAACCTATGCGATCAACCCGGTGCGTCAAAAGCTCGAGGCGGAACTCCTCGACGAGACATCACGTCTCGCATCGTTAAAGGCTCTTGATGCCTCGCTGAATGCACAAGCAACGGCGCTTGCGGAGCGACTGCGAGTGGTCAACACGCAAGCCTTGCAAATCGAAGCCTTGAAGCAAGAGGCCAAATTGCTCAACAAGAGCTATGAGGCCTATTCCACGAATCTCGAACAGGCACGCATCGACGGGGCGCTTCAGCAACAGCAGATTACCAACATCAACATCGCTCAAGCGGCAACGATCAGTCACCGACCAACAAGTCCACGAATCGCGATTCTGTTCCTCATGGGTCTTGTCACGGCGGTCGGCGGGAGTGTTGCTTTGGCGTTTGGTTCCGAGCGGCTCAACCGGCGGCTACGGTCCGCGGAAGAAATCGAGGCGGACCTTTCCATCCCGGTAATTATGACGCTGCCCCGCTTTTCCAATTCTGATTCCCTAACGTCACGTTTATCGGTCTAGAGAATGATGATCCAAGCAACGCACTCTGCTTCGCCCAACGCCCGTGTTTCTTCGCTTGCGGATCAGCACTACCGGGCGCTGGTGCATCGCCTGCAGGTTGCCTCGGTACAGAGCCGTTTAGAAGGTACTTCCAACGGAGAAGAGGCCTCCCATGTTTCCGTCGGGGCGATTGGGATTACAAGTAGCCGCCGCGGCGAGGGCGTTTCCACTGTGGCAGCGAATCTCGTTGTGGCAGCTTCCGAAATGAGTTTGGGGCCGGTTTTGCTAGTGGATGCCAACTTACAGCATCCGAATATTGCCCGAATGTTTGGGCTCAATGAAGCCAAGGATGCCAAAGGTTTCGTAGACGCATTGCAGGGCCAGGACGTGCATGATCTCGTAATCCCCACGTCCGTGCAGAACTTATCAGTGATGCTCCCGGGCGATGTAGGGCAAAACGGACAGTTGCTCAACGAGCGGTCAGCAATTCGAGGCACGATTGAACAGCTTCGTGACGACTTTGAGTGGATCATCTTCGACCTGCCCCCGGCAACTGAACTCAGCGAGTGTTTCGCACTGTCGGGGCAACTCGACAGTGTCCTGATGGTGATTCAAGCAGACGGTCCACCTCGCGAGTCTGTCCGACGCGCCTGCCATGAGCTTGAAATCGCGGGGGCGAACGTGTTAGGCGCGGTTCTCAATAAGCGCAAATAGATCGTGCTCCGTATTGCTGGAGAACGAAGTTACAACAACCAAAAAATGGATCTCTAAACGACGGTGTGTCGCGGCAAGGCGGCAAGCCGGATGAACAAATGACATTAGGAATCTTCAAGATCTTCTCCGCCATGATGGGCCAGACGCGGAGTCGAATACACCCAGCGACCCACTTTCGAGCGGTCATCGAGCGCGAGCGCTCAAGGGCTGATCGGAGTGATGCCGTATTCTCCCTGGTGGCGGTCGACCAGGCATTCGAGCATCATGCGCCGTCGGTGGTTGAGTTCCTCAGCCAACGACTACGCGTGACGGATGACTTTGGCATGCTCGACGATGGTCGTCTTGGAGTTGTTCTGCCAGATACCGATACCGCGGGGGCATGGAAGGTCGCGGATGATATTTCCGCCTATCTGGCGACACGTGAATCGCACGTCGCATGTGAGGTCTTCACCTATCCAGGGAACTTGCATTCCGATGAATCGGACGACGGTCAGCAAGAGCATGCCGCATCGTTCCGCCATGAGGCGAGCGAACCATGTGACGAACGCCTGGCGCGACCGATGGTTGAACTCCTTTACCAGGCGCTCCCGTGGTGGAAGCGAAGCGTTGACATTGCCGTTTCGACCATCGCCATCGTCATGCTCTTGCCACTGTTCGGTTTGATTACGTTTGCAATCAAGCTTACATCGAAAGGGCCTGTCTTCTTTTGCCAAACGCGCAGCGGCTTGGCCGGACGACCGTTCAAACTCTACAAGTTCCGTTCGATGGTCACCGACGCGGAAGCGCTGAAGGCAACATTGGAAGACCAGAACGAGGTGTCAGGTCCTGTTTTCAAAATCGCACACGATCCGCGAATTACGTCCATCGGGCGATGGCTTCGACGATCTAGCCTGGACGAACTTCCCCAACTGTGGAACGTCTTGCGGGGCGACATGTCGCTGGTTGGTCCCCGTCCCCCAATCCCTTCGGAAACGTTTGAGTACGACGGCTGGCACCACCGACGACTTGAAGTCACGCCTGGCATTACATGCATCTGGCAGGTTTCGGGCCGCTCGAACATTCCCTTTACCGAATGGATGCGGATGGATATTCGTTACGCTCAAAAGGTCTCCATTCGGGAAGATCTTCGCATTTTGCTAAAAACCGCGCCTGCCGTTTTGTCGGGCAACGGCGCGAACTAACGAAATCTGTCATTGTCTTGGACCCGAGAACTGTTCTCCTATGCACAACGATAACGTCGTGGAACACCCACGGATCGGGTTCTTCGTGCCGCTTGGAGATATGGCGGGCCGAGTCTTTCGCAAGCTGGTCGGAACAACTGGCCGCAAGAGCATGGTCTCGTTGTTCGATCAGGGGCTCGTAAGCGGAACAAATTTCTTCGCATCGGTCGTTGTTGGCCGATTCGGAGGTCCCGCGGAGTTAGGACTCTACTTCCTCGGATTTACGTTGATCTCGGTGCTGACGACCGCGCAAATCTCGCTGATCTCCGTTCCTTACACGATTTACACGCACCGACACGATCATCGCGATCGAAGAACTTACGCGGGGAGCGTGCTCACCCATCAGATGCTCCTTTCCGCGGTGGTTGTCCTGGCGTTGGCATTGGTGTCATTGGTTCTGTGGTCAACAGGAAACTATCCACGCGGTGCGGCAGTGGCCGGGATTTTGACGGTCGGGATCCCCTTTGTCCTGCTGCGTGAATTTGCGCGGCGGATTTGCTTTGCCCACATGAAGATATCGAGCGGCTTGTTGATTGACATTTGTACGGTCGCCATCCAAGTTGCGGTGTTGGTTTGGTTGAGTCATTCGGGACAGCTTAACGCAGTGTCCGCGCTTGCCACGTTGGGGGTGGCGTGTGCTGTATCGAGCATTGGATGGTTGTGGATTTCTCGCGCCCAGTTTCACATTGTCGTTCGCCAGGCGTTGGACGACCTGACCCATAACTTTCGACTGGCCAAGTGGGTCTTTGCTTCAGAATGTGGTGCGAGCCTGCTAACCCTGTCCGGGCCTTGGCTCACAGCCGCGATGCTCGGCAAGAAAGAAGCCGGCATGTACGCGGCGTGTTTGACGCTTGCCCAAGCGGTGAATCCTCTCCTTTTTGGCACGCACAATGTGCTCGCTCCAAGAGCAGCGCAAGCCTTTGTGGCGGGGGGCATGCAAGAAGTTCGCCGCGTCATTCTGGTGGTGATGTTGTTCCTGGGGCTCACGCTCTTGGGTTGGTGCGTTCTTCTTGCTGTTTGTGGTGAGTCCCTCATCACGGCGCTCTATGGCGCCCGCTATCCGGAGACGATGTGGATTGCCGGCATGCTCGCGGCCGTCGTACTGGTGCGGTCTTTGGGGGTTGTCTCCCTGCTGGGCCTTCAAACAATCGAACGTCCTGAATTTGGCTTGTGGGCCAATCTCGCCTCGCTGGCAGTGTTGCTTGTCGTTGCACCAATGTTGATTCCGCACTGGGGTGTCTTTGGAGTGGCCAGCAGCATCTTTGTCGCCAACGCGGTCGGTTTCTTGATCCGCCTCGGCGCTTTTTTCCACTTGTCCCGCGGGCCAGAACCTACGGGGGCTCTGTCGTGAGAACGATCAATCAGACCATGCGCCTGTCGTGGATCGACTATCTGCTCGTCTTTTTGGTGATCGGATATCTCACCATGGGGCGACGCTTCGCGTACATCGGCTTTTCGCCGATTTTCATAGGCGAGGTTGGGTTGGGAAGTATTCTGCTGACACGTTACCGGGCCCTTCTCGGAACATGGATCACGGCACTCTCACGCCGTTCGCCGATCGGTGTCGTGGCATGGGTTTTGTTTGCTGGAGGTTTCTATGGTGCGATCTCCGCGCTGCGTGGCCTCGTGGCAGGGTACGACTTGACGGTCATTCTCAAGTTGTTGGTGCTCCATACGTATCCGCTGTTCTTCTTCGTAGGATTGTGGGTGGGCGCGCGCCAGCCAGACTTGCTGCGCCGGCTAATTCATTGGCTTGCGTGGGCCGTCGGGCTGTATGGCGTTGTTTATGTCTTCGTTCTGCAACCGGCCAATTTGGGAGCCGTGTCGGCATCGGCCGAAGTTCCCATTGCGGGCCAGCCCTACGGACCAGCCGTCGCGTTGCTAGGCTTGCTGTGCTTCGCACCGACTCTCCTCACCGTGTCGTTTCCACTTCTGCTGAATGCGATCACGCTGTTGGGACTCCAAGTTCGCGCTTCTTGGCTCGGCTTCGCGGCCTCTCTCGTGCTCTGGGCAGTGCTGCATGGACGAGTGATGCGCATCGTACACCTTGGCTTCGTGGTTGGCGCACTGCTTCTATTTGCCGTGCTCATCGATCTTCGTGTCCCCTCTCCAGGACGCCGCGGTGGTGAGCTTTCGGCAAAGGGCATCGTGGCACAATCGTTGGCCCCCATTGCTCCCGCACTAGCCGATCAGCTGATCGACGGGGACAAAGACGTTTACGCAGGAACGGTCGACTTTCGCATGATCTTTTGGAGGTCCATCTGGGAGAACGTCCATCACGATTCGGTATCGACTCTGTTTGGTCCTGGCTACGGTTATCCAATTTGGAAGCTGGGCCCCAAGATGCCTCAAGGAGCGCCAGAGTTACGTTCACCACATAACGTGTTCATGTACTGCCTTGCCTACACCGGCTGGTTGGGCGTGGGGTTGTTCTATGCCTTGCAAATCGCCATCGCAGTCGTCCTCTGGAAGGTTTATCGCCAGACGGGCCAGGCTTTCGGGTTGTGTTACGTCGTCATGATCAATCTATGGGCCTTGTTTGATCCGTTAATCGGGTCACCGATGGGTGCCGTTCCCTATTACTCCCTCGTCGGGCTCGCGGCGGCGCCCGTGTTGTTGGGCCAACCGACTTCCTCAAAATCAAACAGTGAGTCGGCATGAAAACCGCGATGGATAACACAACCGATTGCATCAAGCCGAGAGCCGCACGACCTCCCGAGCGAAGTAAACGTGGTCAACCGATCGTTGAGTGGCCGAAAAAAGTCGACCTCTTCGGAGTCCAGGTGACCCCGACGACCTACAAAGAAGCCGTGGAAACCATCATCGCCGCAGGCAAACAGCGGCAACCGTCGATCGTATCGTGTCATGCGGTCCATGCGATTGTGACGTTCAGCAATGCCCCGAAGTTATGTGAGCAGGTGAATAGCTTTGACATGATTACGCCCGACGGAATGCCCGTCCGTTGGGCGCTCAACTCCTTATACAAGGCAGGGCTTCCAGACCGTGTGTCCGGACCTAAGCTAACACTCGAGTTGTGTGAGCGAGCCGCGACATCGGGTGTCTCGATCTATCTCTATGGTGGCAGTCCGGCGGTCGTCGAGAAACTGCGAGCGAACTTGGAAACCAAGTATCCAACGCTCAAGATCGTTGGCCACGAGTCTCCTCCGTTTCGTCCGCTTACCCCCGAGGAAGATCAAGCGGTAGTCCAGCGGATCAATTCCAGCGGTGCTGGACTGGTGTTCATCGGTCTTGGCTGCCCTAAGCAGGACGTCTTCGCCTACGAGCATCGCGGTCGCATCAATGCGGTGCAATTGTGCGTTGGCGCGGCATTCGATTTTCATGCGGGGGTGAAAAGTGTGGCTCCGGACTGGATGCAGAAACGTGGCCTCGAGTGGCTCTACCGCTTGTTGCAAGAACCCCGTCGGCTGGCGATGCGCTACTTCGCAACGAATACCGCCTACTTGCTGAAGTGGGCACGCGCGATCTTCTGGGCCCGGGCGAAACGATCTTCCGCGGAGAATCCGCTGAGTTGACCGGTAGACATCGCAAAGCAGCGATTCGCATTGAAATGCGGATCACGATTTATCGTACGAAACAAATTGCTACGACGACTAACTAATGTATACCAGGAGAGAATCATGCACGACGAATTAGTTCTTATTGCCGGTGGGGGTGGTTTCATCGGCGGCCATCTTGCAGGTCAACTACGCGACCAAGGATTCAAAAACATTCGCTCCGTCGACATTAAGCCAATGAGCGAGTGGTATCAGACGTTTGACGATGTCGAGAATGTGGTCGCCGACCTTCGCGATGCGCACGCTTGTCGTGGTGCCTGCGAGGACGCTGCAATCGTGTATAACTTGGCCGCGGATATGGGCGGAATGGGCTTTATTGAAAACAATAAGGCCCTTTGCATGCTCTCAGTTCTAATCAACACGCATCTCTTGCAAGCCGCGCAAGACAACGGTACGAAGCGGTTCTTCTACGCCAGCAGCGCGTGTGTCTATAACGCCGACAAGCAGAAAGATGCGAAGGTAACTGCGCTGAAAGAGGAAGACGCCTACCCAGCCCTGCCTGAAGATGGATACGGGTGGGAGAAGCTGTTCAGCGAACGAATGTGCCGCCATTTCCACGAAGACTTCGGTCTCGAGACACGCGTTGCTCGTTTTCACAATGTTTATGGGCCGTTCGGAACCTGGGATGGTGGCCGCGAGAAGGCGCCGGCGGCCATGTGCCGCAAGGTCATTGATGCGAAGGTTACGGGGAACCACGAAATCGAAATTTGGGGCACCGGCGAGCAGACACGGAGCTTCATGTACATCGACGACTGTCTCGATGGGATCGACAAGATTCTCCACAGTAGCGACATTCTGGAACCGATTAACCTCGGGTCGTCGGAACTTGTAACGATCAATGGCTTGCTGGACATCGTCGAGGAGATCGCGGGAGTCAAGCTGGATCGCAACTACAATCTTGACGCTCCCAGAGGCGTCAACGGACGCAACAGCGACAACACCAAGATCCAAGAGTATCTCGATTGGGAACCTTCCATTCGCCTTCGTGATGGCATGGAAAAAACCTACCGCTGGATCTTCGATGAATACATGGCCCGACACAAAGCCGGGGTGGCAGTTGTTTAGTTCGACAAGCAGCCCCCTCGCTTCGTTCCGCTACTTGCCAGCCGCATTGCACACTGAAAGATAGATTCGTGCTGCCGAACTTCTTAATCGTTGGTGCCGAAAAAGCTGGGACCACCACCGTGTGGGCAACCCTCAATGAGCATCCCGATGTCTACATGTGTGAACGCAAGGAACCGCGGTTCTTCACCAACCAGAACTGGCATCGAGGAGTTGCTTGGTACGAAGACCTCTTTCGTGAAGCGAATGGATCCAAAGCGATTGGAGAGGCCTCGACCGCCTACACGTGGGCGCCGGAGTCGAGCGATGCACCCGCGCGCATTCGGGACTGCCTGGGAGATATCAAATATCTTTACTGTGTGCGTCATCCCATCGAGCGGATGATCTCACACTATCGGCATGCGCTGATGTACCGATGGATTCCCGACGGGACTTCGTTTGAAGACGCGATCCAGTTGAAACCGGCGCTCGAAAACTGCAGTCGCTATTTCTATCAAATCGAGCAGTACCTGCCCTACGCGAAGGCAGAACAGTGGAAAATTGTCGTTCTGGAAGAACTTATCGAGAAGCCTCAAGAGGTGATGGCCGGCGTTTTCGATTTCTTGGAAGTCGACCGCATCGAGCTCGATTCGTTACACGCCAAGAACGTCACCGATTCTAAAGTGCGGCCTTGGATCTCCGTGGATCGCCTAAGGCCGTACGGGTACTTCTTTCCAAGGCCCGTGCGGCACTGGGGAAAGAGGGTGATTGAGAACGTCGGGCACAGAAAAATACAGAAACCAACAATCGACGAGAGGGTCCGCGCGGAATTATTGGCGAAAATGACCCCCGACATCGAATCGCTCTGCAATTTCTGTGGAAAGGATCTCTTCGCGCTCTGGCAAATGGAAGCTCAATCGGCGGCCTCGGTTTAGCCTGGATGATTCACGAACGATTTGCCACGGAACCCCAGTCGGTCGTCTGAGCCAACTCAGGGGGGAATGTTCACTCCATGTCCCCCAGAGCGTCCCTATTCGTCCTCAATCGGAATGCGAGACTGGGTGCATATCTGATCGCCATTTGTGCGCCTTGGGCAAGGCCAGTGAAGAGAGCCATTGCGCGCCATGACTGGCAGCAGGAGCAAGGGCTAAATCAACGGAAGAGAAGTTATGATTAGTGTTATTATGGCTGCCTACAACGCAGAGGCGTTTATCGGCGAGGCCATCGAAAGTGTCATCGGCCAATCGTATTCGAATTGGGAACTCCTTGTTATCGACGACGGGTCGCGCGACCGTACCAGGGAGATCGTCAACCGGTATTCGGAATCCGATCCACGCGTAAAACTCATTGCAATTGATCACGAAGGCGTTAGCGGCGCGCGAAATGCCGGACTGCGGGTAGCCAAGTATCCCTGGGCCGCGGTGCTCGACGCTGACGATGTTGCGTTGCCGCAGCGGTTTCAGGTGCAACTAGATGCCGCCGAAGCGAATCCGGATGTGGTGTTGTGGGGCAGCTATTCGCAAGATGTGGGTCCGAAGGGGCAGCTTGGTTCGCTGCATAAGTCGGGGCCTACCTCGCTTGAGGAGTTTCAGCAACTACGTAGTCGGGGAACTCCGATCGTGTTGCGAAATTCCACGATTCTCTTCCGCCGTGACCTGGCACTTGAAATCGGCGGGTTCGATGCTCAGCTTGAGCCCAGCGAGGATCTCGATTTCTGGGACCGCATGGCCGAGCACGGACCGGTGGTCACATTGACCGACAATCTGGTGCTCTATCGCCGGCACGATGGAAGCCTCACCAATCGCAAGTTTGAGGCTGGTCTGAAAGTCAGACGCTTCGTTGAAGAACGAAACCTCGCCCGGTTGCAAGGAGCGACCCTTGATTGGGAGACCTTCTCTCGCGAACACGATTCCGTGGGCCTCACCACACGAATCGCGCGGCGCATCGACTCCACTGGACGATCTCTTGGACGACAAGCGGTCGCCGCACATACCGAAAAACGACCGCTACGCGCGGTGATGTTGTTGTTTGCCGCGGCGGCCTTGTGCCCCCGAATCATGTTGGCACGCATCTGGAAACAGCGCGCGTCATGACGCGCCCTCGAACGGCGCTTGTTCGAGCAATACCGGCGAGATGGACCACGCCTCAAAGAGACAGAATGGCAATCCTCGCGTTGGGTTTACCACACAGTGGGGAATGGAAGATAAAAGGGAACCATCATGCGTCGCTCCAGTAGTTGGCTTCAAAGTAAGCACGGTCGATTCCGGGGGAAAAAGCCGCGGAACAAGATTTTTCAGCACCCTTGCTCCGCGGTAGAGCCGCTAGAAGAACGCCGCTTGTTGGCCGTGGGTACGATCTTCGCAGTGAATGCGGGCGGGCCCGAAGTCATCGCGCCCGATGCCACGGTATGGGATGCCGACACATCGACGAACCCGAGTCCATTCTCAAACCAAGCCACTTCTCAAAGTGGAACGTTCGGCAATGGCAAGGTCGTGGATACTTCGTCCATCGCGGCGAACGTTCCGTCTTCCATCTTTAACACCGAGCGGTTTGACACCGGCGGCACCCCAATGGAATGGGACTTTCCAGTTGCCCCTGGAAACTACGAGGTGCGGCTCTACTTTGCCGAAATCTATAACGGCGCACAGTCGGTCGGCGCTCGAGTATTCGACGTATCCATCGAAGGAAACCTCGTCCTCGGCAGTTTCGACACCTTCGCCGAAGCAGGGCCTGACACGGCGATCATGAAGTCGTTCTTGGTTGCCAGTGACAGCAATTTGGATATCGATTTTGCTCCCATCGCTCAGAACCCGGCGATCAAGGGGATCGAGATTCTGCAGGTCGTGGAAAACGATACTCTCGGTAGTTCGACGGCTAGCCTCGACTTCTCGAATGTCGATCTTGGCGAATCAGCGACGCAACAGGTCACGCTCACCCACATTGGTGATGTGAACGATGCCGACATCACGATCCTGTCAACTACGATTACAGGTTCAGCCACGTTTGCCGACGACTTCAACGATGCGGTTGGCGTCGTGCTCGCCCCGGGGGAGTCGACCACGGTATCGGTGGTGTTCACTCCGACAGTAGAAGGTGCGGAAGCAGCGAGCTTGGCCGTTGTTCACACGGGGATCAACACCCCACTCAACATCGCCCTGCAAGGCACGGGAACGCTGGCTCCCATCGGCACTGCACTTGTTCGTATCAACGCCGGCGGGCCAGCGGTGGGCAACCCCGAATGGTCCGTGGATACGGTCGCGAATCCCTCGCCCTTGAGCAACGTGGCAGCGTCGCAGAGTACAACCTTTACGACCGGGCAAGCCATCGACGTTACCGATCCTTCCATCCCAATCGGCACGCCGCCGATTGTCTTCGCCAGCGAACGCTACGATCTCATTGGCGGCGAAGAGTTGCAATGGGACATCCCGGCGGCGGTCGGTCCCTATGAGGTGCGGCTCTATTTCGCCGAGACATTCAGCGGAAATGCATCGGTCGGGGCTCGTGTGTTCGATGTGTCCATTGAGAATCAACTCGTGCTGGACGACTACGATGTTTTTGCCGATGTGGGTGCGTTCAAAGGCGTAATGAAGTCGTTCTTCGTGACGAGCGACGGCAATTTGGATATCGACATTGACCGAGTTGCTGACAATCCTGCCATCAAGGCGATCGAAGTTGTTTCGCTGCTGGAAACCAACACCCTGTTCGTTGGCATCGAATCGCTCGACTTCGGTCCGGTGTTTACCGGCGCGCCCTCTCTTCAATCAGTAATCGTTAGCAATGCGGGATTTCCCGGCGATCCGTCGATCACCCTTAGTTCGACGTCGATTACCGGTTCGACAACTTTTACCGACACCTTCGATGACGTGAACGGCGTCGTGCTCGCTCCCGGCGAATCGACCACAATCGGCGTGATTTTCGCGCCGGCTGATCTCACGGGCCAAGTGGCGACGCTCGATATCCTACACTCCGGGTCGAACAATCCGCTGAGCATCAACTTGTCAGGCTCCGGAACAAGTGTCGCCCCGGTTGGATTCGGAAAGAGCACACTTGCCGGTTTGTCCTCAATTGCCAACCCGACGTCACTACAGTGGGGACCAGATGATCGGCTTTATGTGGCCCATCAAAACGGAACGATCAACGTCTACACCGTGCAGCGAAATGCAGCGAACGACTACGTGGCAACGCTCGACGACGAGATCACGCTCGTCAAGGACATTCCAAACCACGACGACGATGGCACCCCGAATCCTGGCATTACAA
The DNA here is from genome assembly GCA_964576465.1 of uncultured Planctomycetaceae bacterium. Lineage (GTDB taxonomy): Bacteria > Planctomycetota > Planctomycetia > Pirellulales > JAEUIK01 > CAZNXE01. The sequence continues at coordinate 27,600 of CAZNXE010000017.1, read as the reverse complement.
CACGCTTGGTGACGGGAATCTTCGTTGCAGGCACGGCGGCGAATCCTATCATCTACGTGGCGTCGAGCGATCCACGGATTGGAGGTGGCCCCAGCGGCGCGGACTTGAACCTTGATACGAATTCGGGAATCCTTTCGCGGTTGACCTGGGACGGCGCACAGTGGAACAAGGTCGATCTCGTCCGTGGGCTGCCTCGCTCGGAAGAAAACCATGCGTCCAATGGCATCGCACTCGACTCAAACACGAATACGATTTACCTAGCAGTAGCTGGCCTTACGAACGCTGGGGCGCCGTCGAACAACTTCGGATTGCTGACCGAGTATGCCTACTCGGCCGCGATTTTGACGATTGACCTCGGTGCGATCGACCAACTGCCAGACCTAATCGATGTGAATGGCCAAGTCTATAAGTACGATCTCCCCACACTAGACGACGAAGACCGGGATTTCGACGGCCTCGGGGGTGATGCTGATTTGGCCAACAACATTCAAGATGTTTTTGGCGGCAACGACGGTAAGAACCAAGCGATTCTCGTCCCGAATGGGCCGGTTCAGATCTACGCGCCAGGCTTCCGCAACGCGTACGATGTTGTGCTGACACAAAATGGTAATCTCTACGCCATCGACAACGGTTCCAATGCTGGCTGGGGCGACATTCCGATCCTCGATCCACAAACTGGACTGGCAACCAACGCGGTGAGCGAGCCCGGGGTGACGAATCTCGATAACCTTCAGTTTATTTCCGGGCCGGGCTACTACGGTGGCCACCCGAATCCAACACGGGCGAACACAGATAACACGTTTAATAGCACCAATCCACAGTCGCCCGTTGCTCTGGTAGGTGGGAACCCGATTGAGAACTTTTTCTCCACTCCGCAAACGGCACCTGGCGCGCTGGCTGTTTTTGGATCGTCGACCAACGGCATTGCGGAATACACAGCTTCCAACTTCGGTGGGGCCCTGCAGGGCGATCTACTCGCCGCAAGCTTCTTCGGCGGGAACAGCATCAGTCGGCTCAGTCCAGATGCCACCGGTGCCGCACTCGATCTTAATGAAGTTCTGTTTTCAAACGTAGGCGTCGCGCCGCTTGACGTAACCGCCATCGGAGATAACGGACTATTCCCCGGATCGATCTGGGTTGCCGATTGGTTCTTGGACACGATTGTTGTGTTCGAGGCGAACGATTTCGAGAGTGGAGGTGGCGGTCCGATCGACCCGAACGACCTCGACGGCGACGGCTACTCCAATGCAGATGAGATCGCCAACGACACGAATCCGAACAGCGCCGCGGACTTTCCGGCTGACTACGACGGAGACTTTCTTTCCAACCTGCTAGATGACAACGATGACAACGATTCTCTGCTGGATGTTGATGACCCGTTTGCCATTGATGCCGACAACGGGAACACAACGTTTGTGGGGATCTCCTACACCTGGGAGAACAACGTTCCGAGCCCCGGGGGGCTGTTGAATCTGGGCTTCACCGGCTTGATGATCAATGGAGTGGATAACTACGAGGATCTGTTCGACACGAGCACCTTAACCGCCGGCGGTGCGGCTGGAGTATTGACGCTCGATGAGGCAACCGAGGGTGATGCCACTGGGAGCACGAACACGCAAGAACAGGCATTTCAATTCGGTGTGAACGTCAGCGGAGAAACGAGCCCATTCACTGCCCGTACACGGCTCTTAGCACCTTTTTCCGGAGTCGCGCTAACAGGCAACCAGTCGATGGGCTTGTTCATCGGCACAGGCGATCAGGACAACTACATTAAGATTGTCGTGACGGCCAACGGCGGATCGGGAGGTATTTCCAGTCTTTCCGAAGTCGGCGGTGTCGTTTCCGTGGGGGCGCTCGATTCCGTCGCGTTGCCCGGTCCCTCGTCGATCGATCTGTACCTCTTGGTTGATCCGGTCGCATTGACCGTGCAGCCGAGTTACGAGGTTACGCAAGGTGGCGTCACTGGGCCGCGCACCGATTTAGGTTCTCCATTAAGCGTTCCCAGCGCATGGCTCAATGGTCCAACGGCGTTGGCCGTTGGAATCATATCGACATCCGAAGGTATCGCGCCAGAGTTTGCCGCGACGTGGGATTTTGTAACCGTACTGACATCGAACAGTACACCGACGGTCGTGTCCCCCATCGGCTCGATCGTCGCGGTCGAGAACGATCCGGACACACTGATAGATTTGACCACCGTCTTCAACGACACCGAGGATGGAACCAATCTGACGTTCTCCGTTGAAAGCAACGATAATCCGACCCTGGTCAACGCGTCCATTGTGTCGGGAACATTGACGCTCGACTATCTTGCCGATCAATTCGGCACGGCAAGCATTGTTGTCAGGGCGACCGATTCTGGTGGACTCTTCGTCGAGGACACAATCAGCGTTACGGTGAACCCCTTGATCGTCACCCCACCCGTCTTGGAAAACGGGTTCGTCGCGAGCGTCAGTAGCGCTGCATGGACAACGGTCAATCTGGCGAACACCTACACGTCGATGATTGTGGTTGCGACACCAAACTACGATGCCCAATCTCCACCTTTGGTAACGCGGATTCAGAACGCCACCGGCAGCAGTTTCGATGTCATGGTTCAACGAGCCGATGGCTCGGCGGCCGTCACGACTGCCGATGTCTACTTCTTTGTTGTCGAAGAAGGCGTCTATACCGTGGCCGAAAACGGTATCCAGCTCGAGGCGGTCAAATACAATTCCACGGTCACCGATGGCGCCGGCAACTGGAACGGTGAACAGCAGGCCTACAACAACACTTACATATCGCCCGTCGTGCTTGGTCAGGTCATGACGTACAACGATGCGGCCTTTTCAACATTCTGGTCCAAGGGGAGCACCGTTCAGTCGGCACCCTCGGCAACCGAACTGTCTACCGGGAAGCATGTCGGAGAGGATCCGACAGGCCGTGCCGATGAAACGATTGGCTACGTTGTGTTTGAAGCCGGAAATTACAGCCTTGGAAATGTCGAGTTCACCGTTGGGTTGGGGCCCAACACCGTTCAGAATGTTACGAACTTCCCCGCTGCCGTTTACACCATCAACGGGCCAACCAATCCGACGGCCGCAATCTTGAGCCAGTCTGGCATGGATGGAGGAAACGGCGGTTGGGCGCTGCTTAGCGGTTCCAACCCCTTCTCATCGACTACGTTGAACCTGTCCGTGGACGAAGACCAGATTCTCGATGCAGAACGTTACCACATTGCGGAAGAGGTGGCGTACGTTGTCTTCGGTGATATTTCAAGTGTGGCCGGCGGGGTCAAAACGCCGGGTATTTACAACGCGCAGGCTGCTACTTTTTTGCTGCGTAGCGAACAAACTGCCGGTCTGCCAGACGTCGCGATTTTCAACTACGGTTTGCCAGATTGGACTCCGATCGTTGGCGACTGGAACGGTGACGGGGTCGATACCGTTGGTTTGTACAACCCCGAGACAGCAACCTATTTCCTCAATAATGCCCTGGGAGGTGTCGGCAATGTGCCGGCGTTCAATTTCGGCATACCCGGGTGGGTTCCCATCATCGGCGATTGGAACGGCGACGGGATCGACACGATCGGGGTCGTCAATCCACAAACGGCTACGTTTTTTCTCCGCAACTCGAACGACGTTGGGACGGCAGACATCACGTTCAATTACGGCATGCCAGGGTGGGTTCCGATCGCGGGCGATTGGAACGGCGACGGGATTGACACCATTGGTGAGTTCAATCCACTGACGGCTTCGTTCTTTCTTCGTAATTCAAACACCACCGGTACAGGGGACATTGAGTTCAGTTACGGGGGGACCGGTTGGATTCCACTGGCGGGCGATTGGGACGGAGATAACGTCGACACGATCGGGGTTTGGGATCCACAGTCGGCAGGGTTCTATCTTCGCAATACCAATACCGCGGGCTCGCCCGATGTAAATCCGTTCGTCTACGGTGCCCCGGGCCAAACACCTATTCTCGGGAACTGGGCCTCCAACCCTGTCTCCACGGCGCTGGCCAGTGTGCAGGAAGTTTCACCGGTGCAGGAAATTTCAACTGCGGTGCCGTTTGCAAGCACGCTCACGAGCGTCACGAGCAAAAACCCGACCGAAGCCGCGTCGACACTCTCCGCCGAAAGATTCTTTTCGGCGGTTGGTGCTTCGGTCGGCTCCTTGTTCGACAATGATGCCCCAACCGATCAGGGCCTTTTCATCGGTCCGGTCGCCATGGAGGCTTACGACAAAGAGATCGACAATGACGAAGTCGTCGCACTGACCTCAAATCTTTCGCGTCTCGGCAATCCCCTCCAACGCGCCACCGACACTGCCCTGCAGCGGTTGTTTGAATAGGGATGTGAGTTGAACGGGCCTCGCAGAGAATAGGTATCCTATTCCAGAAGTCGCTCACAGATCGTTTCCGCTGCCGTGAGCAGTTGTCCAGACAAGAAAAAACGCCCGTTGTCATCGTCTGACAACGGACGTCAAATAGTGGAGCGAAAGGGACTCGAACCCTCGACCTCTGCATTGCGAACGCAGCGCTCTCCCAACTGAGCTACCGCCCCGATCAGGTTTGGTTCGTGGGTGTGTGCCGTTGAACCGTTGATCGAATAGTTGATTGTAAAACAGTTGGCGGAAACGGGAAAGTGGTCTTACGCGAGCGGCGAATGAGAATATACCAACCCGACGCGTGAGCGAGGGACCAACCGGTAAGATACTGCGTTCCCTCGCTCACGCGTCGGGTTGTGATTGGTACGTTCTTATTTGCCGCACGCCTTACGATCCGGCAGCGTGGCGCATTGCTCGGCTGAACGGGGTGTTAGACAGGGGTGTCTTCCCGAATGTCCGCGATTGGAATTTGGTCTGATAGGCGGTTAGTCGGCCAACTGCTTTTCAAGAACGTCGAGGACTTCTTTGGAATTGGGTTTGACGGGTGGTGCGAAGCGAGCGACCACCTTGCCGGTCTTGTCGACGATGAATTTCTCGAAGTTCCACTTAATGGGATCCTCGTCGTCGTTGGTAAGAACCTTATACAGCTCGCACTGTCCCTTGCCCTTTACGACGATCTTGGAAAACATGTCGAACTCGACACCGTAGTTCTCCGTGCAGAAGTTAGAGATCTCCAGGTCGGTGCCGGGTTCTTGCTTGCCGAACTGATTGGCCGGAAAGCCAAGAATGGCCAGACCTTGATCGGCGTACTTTTCGTGAATGGCCTGCAATTGCTCATATTGCGGGGTCAAGCCACACTTGCTGGCGACATTGACGATCATCACCACTCGACCGTGGTACTGCGATAGATCGACGTCCTCGCCCTTGAGATTCTTCATTGTGAAGGTCAGCACGTCCCTGGCATCCTTTTCCGCGGCGCGGACATTTCCGGTCAATAAAACCAAAGCAATCGCGAACAGCGATCCGATGAACTTCATCTGTTGCTCCTCAATAAGGCTGGAAGAATCCAATTAACGACGCCGGTGGGGCGAGCGGGGTTTGATGTGTGCCAACCGGCACACCCAACGCTATTGAGACTAACACAGGCGTTGCGACACTACAATTGGCCGCTGATTGCCGCTGTTCTAGAAGGTTGCGCTCGCTTGCGAGACGGCTGTGTCATGCCAGAATATCGTGCAAGACGTGCCCTTTGACGTCAGTCAGTCGCATATCGCGGCCACTGAAGCGAAAAGTGAGTCGTTCGTGGTCCAAGCCCAAGAGATGCAGCATGGTGGCGTGGAGATCGTGGATCTCGGCCCGATTCTCGATGACAAAATAGCCGTACTCGTCGGTTTTTCCGTAGATCGTCCCGCCACGGACACCGCCACCGGCCATCCACATGCTGAATCCGAAGGGGTTGTGGTCGCGACCATCGGACCCTTGCGCCATGGGCGTTCTCCCAAACTCTCCCCCCCACACTACGAGCGTTTCGTCCAACAAACCGCGTGCTTTCAAATCGCGTAGCAGCGCGGCCACGGGGCGATCGGTTGCATCGGCGTTGTTTTGGTGTCCGTCGCGGAGCTTGCTGTGTTGATCCCAGCGGTCGCCGCCTACTTTCGGCGGGAGAAGCTCGACGAAACGAACGCCACGTTCGATTAACCGCCGTGCGATCAGGCACTGGTGCCCGAACATGCTGGTCTTCTCATCGTCGAGCCCATAGAGACGTCTGGTCGCCGCGGTCTCGTGGCTCAGGTCTGTTACGTCGGGCACAGCAGCCTGAATGCGGAACGCCAGTTCATAGTTGTGGATCGCGGCTTCTAGCTTGTCAGACGTTCCGAATTGATCGGACGCGGAGGCATCAAGCCGCTGGATCAGGCTGAGTTTGTTTTGCTGCGATTGCGGCGTCTCGCTTGTGTTGGCGATATCGGCCACAGGGCGCTCTCCAGACTTGAAGATCGATGCCTGGAAGGATGCGGGAAGAAACCCGCTGGTAAAGCAACTTAGCCCGCCGGGTGGGATCATGCCGCTATCGAGGACCACAAACCCTGGAAGGTCGCGACATTCGCTACCCAATCCATAGGTGGCCCAGGATCCCATGCTGGGGCGGCCCTGAAGACCGCTTCCGGAATGAATGAAATAGTTGGCGTTGGTGTGTTCCGGAAAGTCCGAGGTCATCGAACGGATGATGGCCAAATCATCGACACACTCGGCCACGTGGGGAAACAAATCACTCACCGGGATGCCGCTTTCGCCGTGTGGACGAAACTTCCATGGCGACTTCAGTACGGTGCCGACATTGTCGAATTGGGTAGGCGGCACATCCATCTTGATCGGCTGGCCATGCTCTCGGTCGAGCCGTGGCTTGGGGTCGAATGTGTCGACCTGCGAAGGACCGCCATCCATGAACAAGAAAATCACGTTCTTCGCGCGAGGCTTAAAGTGCGGTGTGCGTGGGGCAAGCGGACCTGGCGTTTGATCGAGGCTTTCAGGCACAACGCCTTGGGCCTCGTCTGCCAACAGCGATGTTAAGGCGACCGCGCCAAATCCGTTGGCACAACGTCCAAGCATGGCACGTCGCGAAAGCGGCACCTTGATGTTGTTGCAATGTCCCATCGTCACGAGCCTCATTCTATGAGCATCGAACCTCAACGCACAAAGACGAATTCCTTGAGGTTGAAAGTCACATGGCAGAAGTCGCGCCAGGCACGAAGTTCGTCTCCGTCGTATTCCTTAAGTCGCTCTTCAACAAATTCACTCGCCGCGGCCAACTCGTTGCTTGTCGGTGGTCGCGAGAAGGCCCGTTCGTACATTGCGACAATACGTCCATCGAGATCGTCGATCGGACCTTCAACAATTCGCCGTGCCCACGATTCGGACAGCGAATGCACCAGGGGATTATTCAGCATGATCAACGCTTGCGCGGGCACATTCGATGCCTCGCGGCGGCCGATCGTGGTGAAGGGTTCCGGGTAATCAAACGCCAACAAGAGTGGCGTCAAGAAATTACGACGCACGTTGATGTAGATGCTGCGGCGTCCTTTCCCGTCCAATGGACCAGATTTTTTCGGTCGGCCTCGCCCTGCCATGAACGGTGTAAGATGCGGCGGGATACTTGGGCCAAACATCTCCGCGTTCAACGATCCAGAGACCGACAGCATCGCGTCGCGAATCGCCTCCCCTTCGAGCCTCACAATAGGCATGCGATGAAGGAATCGATTGGTTGGGTCTTGCTCGTCGGAAGTCGCGTCGGCGCGGCTTGCCATGCGATAGGTGCTCGACAGTACCATCAGACGATGAAGTTTCTTCAGCGACCAGCCATCGCTGATGAAGCGACCAGCGAGATAGTCTAATAGTTCGGGGTGGGTTGGTTCTTCTCCTAACTGGCCGAAGTTGTCGCTGGTGGCAACCAGCCCTCGGGCGAAGTGATGTTGCCACAGGCGATTGACCATGACACGCGCCACAAGTGGCCGACCAGCATCGAGCATGCGATGGGCAAGCGCAAGCCGCCCGCAGTCTTTGTTCAATGGCTCCTGGTCGTTGCCCGCGAGAACACTTAGTAGCCGCCGCGAAACAACGTCTCCCAGTCGCAGGTGACTGCCGCGAATGTGGACCCGCTCATCCTCGGGCGTTCCATCCGCCATGGCAGGCGCGCGGCGCGACGGCCGTAGCTGCTTGCGGAGGTCTTCGATCTGACTATCAAGTTCGTTAATTGTGGTTTGGAGGTTGGCGACAGATGTTTCATCGACCGTGCGAATTGTGGGCGTCTCGTTTGACACAGTGGATGATTCCAACTCGGAATGGATTTCCCGTTCGTCGCTAGGAGGCTTGCTGCCACCAAATGCCACGGTGTCGACGATGATCGATTGATTGTCGTCATCGATGATCTCGATATAAGCCTTGTGACTTTGGTAGTCGGTTAGGTCTTGTGATACCCACGCAAAGAGCGAAGGCTGATCGACATTGAGCCGTAGCGATCCGTGTAAGGGTCCGGAAATCAAGCGGTGGGAGTCGACCACCATATTGATGGTGCCCTTGCCCGACAGGCGATACCACACGCGCGGATGCTGAATGGTGAAGGTTGGCGAACGCAAGACCCCCTGCAACTGTTCGGCATAGCGACCGCTATCGGCCAAACCTCCTTCGACCCAGCCGGAGATCGATCGACCGCCGTGGATGACCGCCTGCGGCGTGTTAGGAGCGGGGCCAAATGCGAGCCCGGTGACGTACCACGCTTCAAAATCCGGCCCGTCGAATGTTGCGTACGTCTGAGTTTCGGCTTCCAGTGAATCGTCACGCAATGACTTGCTGGCGTCGATGACGGTCAGTTCATTACGCTCACCTGCCTCACTTGCCTGCCGCAACTGACGGGCAACGGCTGTCCGTTTATCTAGCAGAACCTGAATCTCGTCGATGATGGCCAAATTCGGCGCCGGATCGTCGATGAACGCTTGTTGATATCGTGAGCTTTGGAGGAATCCAGCGAGTGCGTAGTAGTCCTCCGTTGCAATCGGGTCGAACTTGTGGTCGTGGCAGCGCGCACACGCGACCGTGACTCCGAGAAATGTCTTGCTCAGCACGTCGATCTGGTTATCGATTCGCTCGGCTTCGTCACCACGAATATCCACCGGTGAGTGCTTCGCCTCGCCGAAGTGAAAAAACGCCGTACCGAGAATCGATTCGTTGAACCCTTCCAGCGGATGACGCCGTGGCGACTGGAGCATGTCGCCGGCAATATGTTCGGTTAGGAATTGATCGTAGGGCACATCGGCATTGAAAGCCCGAATGACATAGTCGCGATAGCGAAACGCCCCCGGGATGTCGTAGTCGAACTCGTGCCCATACGTCTCCGCAAAGCGCACGAGATCGAGCCAGTGTCGGCCCCAGCGCTCGCCGTAGTGTGGCGAGTCGAGCAGACGGTTGACAACCTTTTCAAACGCCTCGGGCGATGCATCATTGACGAACGCCCGAACGTCTTGCGGTTTGGGTGGCAGTCCGACAAGGTCGAACGTCACGCGTCGAATCCAGGTTCGACAATCGGTCGGTTTAGTCGGGGACAAACCTTCCGCTTCCAGGCGAGCAAGGATAAAGAAATCGATTGGTGAGCTGGGCCACGATGTATCGGCAACTGTCGGTATCGAGGGTTCAGCAAGTGGGTGAAACGCCCACAGGTCACGGTCGAGAACAGATTCAGAGGACGTGGCGTCTTCCGGCGCAGCAGTTTCCGCAGGCCACGGCGCGCCGATCTTGACCCACTTCACCAGGGTCGCAATCGCCTCATCTGGCAGCTTGCCGTCGGGCGGCATTTGAAAGCTATCGGGACCGTAATGGATGGCCTCGATGAGAAGGCTTTTCTCTGGGTGGCCTGGTTCAAGTGCCGGGCCGTTGTCGCCGCCGCGGAGTAGCGAAGCCCGATGAGTGAGACTCAACCCGCCTTCTTGTTCATCCTCGCCATGACAATCGTGGCAGTGCTCGACCAACAGCGGGCGAATTTTCCGCTCGAAGAATTCGATCTGCTCAGGGGTAAAGCGAGTGTCAGTAGGGTTCTTGTCAGCTGCATGCGATGAAGAGGAGAAGGCCAGCATGCAGACCGCGATCACGATCGAAGAATACCGGCTCATAGTCACGGCCACTCCCAGGCCCCCGTTAGCAGTGCTGGGGGTATCGTTACGAGTTGAAGGTGAGACCGCCAGTATAACCAAACCCCCAGGAAAACCCCCCTGCTCGCTCACTCCTTTTTGACAGGCCCAGCATCCCAACCCTAGCTGCCCCAGCAACTTGAGCCCCTCTGGTGGACTCTCGATCCGTGGCGCCTCCGTTGCATTTTAGCGGCAATAACGCTTTGAATCTTAGGCAACAGGCACCCGAATGATGGTCCAACCGGCTCGCTTTTGGATGTGTTTCACCCCCTTTGTGTCCGATTTTCACCTACTTCGCATGAGTTACCGCCATGTCCAGTTTCTTGGTTACTGACTCGCAGATCGTACTCGACACCCGGTTCCCCAGCTTTTTAGAAAGCACGCTTGTTTGGGGAAACGGCGCCGCTGGACAAAAATCGCGGCAACCTCGCGTAGCACGACTGGCTATCAAACCGCAACCGAATCTTGTCGCAGCCGCCAGTGTGGATGCTGTCGCCGACAGGACACTTGGCGAGAGTTTCGCTGAAGAGATCGCCAACTCGGCCTCTCACGCCTTCGGCGTGGTGTTTAGCTTGGTGACGTCGATTGCGCTGGTGAGTTTTGCCATGTCGACGGGTTCGGTGTTTCACGTCATTGCGTGTGTCGTCTACGGCAGCTCGGCGGTCGCCCTATACTTGGCCTCAACCGTTTACCACGCGGTGAGTAACGATTACCTGAAACGCCGATTTCAAGTGCTCGATCATGCGTGTATCTACCTGTTCATCGCCGGCTCGTACACGCCGTTTCTTATCACCGCCATGCGTGGGCCACTTGGTTGGGCATTGCTGGCCGCCATTTGGTCAATGGCCATCGTTGGCATTTGGGCAAAAGTGGTAGCCACCGGGCCGCCGACTGCCATGTCGGCCGTTCCCTATGTTGCCATGGGGTGGCTCGTGGTGTTGGCTGCCAAGCCGTTGATCGCGACGCTGCCGCCAACCGCGTTCGCTTGGCTTGTCGTGGGCGGCGTGTTGTACACGGCAGGTGTCTATTTCTTCGTCCGCGACCAACACCGCTACAACCACTTCATCTGGCACCTGTTCGTGCTTGCCGGCAGTGTGAGCCACTTCATCGCCATCGCCGCCACGATCACGGCCACGGCACCTTGATGCACTGCTTGGGTGGCCCTAGCGGTTGATACCCCAAGTGGGAATGTCTTCAGTGAAGCTGAATCGACGGTGGAAGTAGGCCAGTTCGATCTCACGCAACTGTCGGTTGTCGTCACCCTTGACGATCTCCAGCTTGTTGAGTTCGACGCCCTGTTCTTGCAGCTTTGCAAGCCAGCGGTTTTCGACGACTGAAGGGAACAGCAGGCGACTGAAGTAGGCTCGCGTCTCCCGGGAGTTGAACGGCCGCAAAACGAGCGCCGCATCGGCCGCATAGCGTCCCCGGCGGTTGATGATCTGACCAGTTCGTTCGTCGGTAATCGGTGTCGCCGTCTCGGCATCGCAAAGTGCAATGATGGTCCGATCGTCGCCACTGTCACGAACACGACGTAACTGATCGATTGGCCAGTCATCCGATGTGGCGTCCCATTGCCCAATGGTGTCGGTGGCGCGGCTCAACGACATGGATGCCAAGTCGTCGACCACGACGATCGCGCGTTGGGCACCGGCCGATCGTTCGGCTGCTTCTAGATGCCGAGCGAGACCTTCGGCGGTTGCGACAGGACATTCGTCTCGATCGACAATGACAATGCGTGAACCGAGTTGACTCAAGCGATCACGCGCCGCGGCTAGTCGATCGCGATGCGCGGTCGCATGTCCGTTTTGCAACGCACCAGACCGAACAACCGTCTGCCAATCGATGCCAGCCAAACGGCAAAGAATGCGAGTCAGCACGTGTTGCTTCGGTTGGTCGAAGGTGAAACAGCAGAAGACCGCATCTTCATGTTGAATCACCGCGTCGACACCCAATTGCACGGCCAGGCTCAGCTTGTCGACCTGGGGGCCACCGGCCAACAGGGTCAGGCCCTTCAGGCCGTTGAGGTAACGATCCAAGCTGGGCAGGGTTCGTTGCGAGAGGCCGAAATATGGCTGTCCATAGCGACTCGCCATGCGGGCTTCGTGTCGTGCGAATTCGTCGATCACTGGAGAGACAATCGGCGGAGTGTGAACGCGAGGTGGCTCTGCGCGGGGCGATTCCACGGGCGAAGGTTGGAAGCTTGCTTCGCTGACCGTGGAATCTTCGTAGTTGAGTAGATCGGTGGGTGGCACGTGAACCGTTCGATTCTCCTTGCGCCTTAACGAGGCCAAGCGAGTTGCCAAGGGTAACTCGCGAATCAAGGCCGGCCAGAAATGCTCGTCGAGTTGCGATAGCTGAGCCTCCGCAGCGGTCGCATCGAACTTGAGTGCTTCAAGCAGTGCATCGCGTTGCGAGGTCTCCGTCCATCCCTGCGAAGGTCGGTGCCGTTCCAAGAGCACTCGGGCGTGCAAGTGAAAGAGGTGTTCGCGCTGCGAAGGGATGTTTCGCCGGTTGGTTTGTTTTTCGTGGAGAAACCATTGATGCCAGGTGTCGCAATCTCCCAGCAATCCTGGCTCAAGCACATAGCCCTCGGGCGATGCGCTGGCCTGAACAAGCGCTTCGGCAGCCGCATGGAGGCTTTCTTGGACGCCAACTTCGCGATCGATGGCGAGCGTGACCCGACGAACTCCGTGGCGCGCCAGTCCTTCCCAGCGTTTCGTTGTCATGAGTGACGCCCCGCCGGCAATCGCGGCGATATTGCTGATGCCGCGCCGATGAAGTGAGACGGCTTCGACGAGCCCTTGCACAATGATCAACTCGTTGGCTCCAGCCGCCTCTCGGCCAAGTGCGACGTCGAGACCAAACACGACCGGTCGTGATCCGCCGCCGAGGTTGAGATAACGCCGACCCTCGTTGCTGTCGTCGGTAAGCTCCAGCGCGAAGAACGTGGTAATCGGCCCCCGTGGGTATCGAGCCGGGCCAATCACGCAATGGGTCAGTTGACCGTGACAAAGCAGTGCGGAGCCGTCGATATCTTCTTGCTGGAAGCCTGCGGCCAGCAGGCGGGCCTGCATGTCTTCCGCACTGGTGTAATAACCAAGCGGAAGCTGGCGGATTCCCTTGGCATCGAGACCCGTCAGCCGCGTCAAGTATTGTCGCGCGCCTTCGGCCTCGGCATCGTCGTCGAGCAATCCTTTGGCGATGCGGAAGAAGGCATCGATCAGTTTGGAGAATCGCTCGCGGTGGTGGCTACTGGAAAAGGTCGTCGTCTCGAATGACTGAAGCGATGAAGCATCGACGCCGGCAAGTTCAGCCAAGTGGCGAACCGCGGCGACGTATTCGGCGCCCCGGGGAGTGCGGCCTCCGTTGACATAGGCCAACCATGTCATTTCCGGCCGGCCACTGACGGAAAAGCCTTCCGCTTCGCAGCACGTAACGAGTTCGTGTGGTCGCCCACCGGCACGGACGTAGTTGTGTTGATTGTCTGCCACCCAGCCGCTATCAGTGCGGCGCCAATGGAATTCCGGAAACGCGACGTCAAGTGCATCGATCAAGGCCGGTAGAACTTCATGTTGATAGAACTCGGCAACGTTATCGACCGTGGTCGTGGCAACAGACATGGCTAAGAATCCCTTCTAGGCAGGTGGTTGTCGTGTGCATCGCGTCGAGTGGTTTGACGGCTGCTGTTGGGTCACTCGACGTGCGGTGGCAAGATAACCTACGAGATTGAGTGAGGTAGGAGGATCGAGTATGGCAGGCTGTGTCGATTCATGGTTTCCATATCAGAAGAACGGCAGTCGTGAGGTCGTTTGCCTTACGGCCGTTGGGGGTGCTGTCGTATCGGTCGATGATGGCGAGCTTTAGGCTGACGTCCATCGGGCCGGAAAACGCGATCTCCCAGCCGGCATTGGTGTTAATTCGATAGTCGGTGTAATTCGACCAATCAGGATAGTAGTCGACCGTCGCTGTTAGTTTCTGTGAATCGCTAACGCGCCATTCAAAGTCGCCACCGAAGCTGGCTTCCGGGACGTAGCTGTCGTCGGGGCCACCAATTTCGCGTGACACACCAGAACCGAATCGGCCTCCGAGATCGATCCGTTTATTTTCGATGAACTGATGCCCCAGACCGGCATGGGTGGCTAGACGGAGATCAAATGCGCGAAACCGATCGTATTCCAGTGAGCCTGTAACGAACAAGTTCCAGGGCGACTCTCCCAAAGTCCATTCGTTTCGGGCATTGACGATTGCTTGGTTTTCGTTTTCGACGCCGTTGTTCTGTCCCTTGGAATACCTCAGCTTCAGGTCGAATTCGCCTTCGTCGGTTTTGCGATTGGCATCGGCCCCAAGTTGCAAACTCAACGTTTCGGTATTGCCCGAGGCATTGTTCAGGCCGAACTGGAAGCCTAGATCCCAGAGAGACGGCACGTACCAAGTGGTGGGTTGATACCAAATCGCGTCGAGGATCGGCTCAGGCTCGGTCGACCCTTCCTCTTCAGTCGACTCTGTCTCTTCAGATGATTCATCATCAAGGGGTTCGCCGTCCGCGATCTCTTCGGCAGGGGAGGCGTTTTCGGCAGGGTTAGCAATCGCATCTGGCGGAGGCAGCCGGAACAGCGGGGTATCGGGTACGCCTTGTCCGCGGACGATGCTTGCGGCAAGAACCACCACCAACCATATGAGATTCGTAGTCCGTCTCAAGCGAATCACCTCTGGCAGGTCAGGGTGTCTATCAAAAACCAACATCAGGGTGTCTATCAAAAACCAACAGAGGATACGGAAATTTGTTCGAGGCAGGCAAGAGCAGTCTTCCCGCAAAATAGGGGATAAGGGGGCTCATGACGGCGAATAATCTTCCAGCTTGCGGAAGCAATCACCCAAGTTAAAAAATCAACCATGCACGGTGCATGAGATGAGGATATTGCCGTGCGCGAAACGAACCTTCGAGGCAAAGAGAGGCGACCGGTCCTACGTCAACGGCTGCCTTAGCTGGCAATGGCAGCTTTTAGGAGGTGCCGCTGAAAGAGCGTTGGATTACTTGGTGTCGCCGACCAAGACGAAGCTGGCCCAAAAGAACGGATGGGCGGCGCCGTTTGCTTCGCGACGCCGTTTGATCACCGACAGTTGCGCTTCGCGGATTGCGTCTAGCTTGGTCTTGCCTTGCGCTAGCTCTTGGTAGAAACGTTGCATCAAGAGGCGGGTTTCGTTGTCAGGCACTTTGAACAGACTGGTTACCAATGCTTGTGCTCCGGCGTGAAAGAACGACCGCCGCAGCCCGAAGACGCCTTCGCGCGTCGAAACATCGCCCAGTCCACTTTCGCACGCGCTAAGTACAACAAGCTCGGTTCCACTCAGATCGAGCATTGCGATTTCAGCTGCCGTGACCCAGCCGTCTTCCGCCAGTGCTGTTTCCTCGCTCGCAGCCATCAAATCATTGGCGCCTGCCAGCACGATTCCTGATCGCAACAGGGGGTCGGTGCTATTTCTAAGTCTCGAGAAACCAACCGCCGCCGCGGAGCGTTCGTCGGTTGGCATGACATGCTCGGCGAACTCTTCACTTTCCTCTTGTTGTTGGATAAAGAATCCGTGTGTGGCAACATGCAAGATGCGGGGCGACTGAACGTCTTTGAAGATTTCTTCCAGCGCGGCGTCGCCAGCATGAACAAGGACGGGGCCGAAGGTCGTGCTTCCGATGGCGGATTGAACATCGTGGGCTTCTTGTTCGGCGCCGGCTAGCGGTTTCCAGCGCATGGCACGAACGTCGGTGTCATCACCACGCATGGCGATCGCGAACGCCGGGGACTCCATTTCCCGCATTTCAGTTGCTTTGTTCAGGCGGTCGGCCAGTTGTAGATCGTAGTTCGGCCCCGCGAAAACAACGGTGCCTTGCCCAGTTGCGTTGAATGTGCGCAACAAGTCGCGACCGGTCGAGAGGTAGCCCAGGTGAAGGGTTTCGATGAGATATTTCCCCTCATCGTTGACCAATGCGGCGAAGGGCAGCATGTGGAGTGCTCGATCGGGTGCGAGCATGACCGTGGTCGAATCACCAATCGCCTTACCAAGCGGGCGGAATACCTTGGCGTAAAGCTCGTGGCTCAGCTCTGTGAAACTGGCCTCCAACGCGCTTTCACCAAGGTGCCGCAATCCTCGTGGAGTGCGTTCCGTCATGTCGCGGAGTTCTGCGATGAATGTGTCGATCTCTGTTCCATCGCCCAAGTCCACCATATGGATCTCCGAATTGTTTGCCGTAATGACAAAGGCGAAGTACCGCTGGCCAGTGAATTCGGTCGAGCCGGGGTTATTCGGGTCGTAAACCGATGCCCGAACGAATTCGACCAACGCTGATTCAGGGGCAAGCTGCGCGCGAATCTGTTCGGCGTCGGGGAGTTCCGCGATTTGTGTCGATCGACGGTTCTGCAAGGTGCGGCGCAGGCGTGACTCAACTTGTTGCGCCTCTTGCTCCAACGGGTGCTTGAGATTTCTGACATCGTCCGAAGATGAGCCCGCGGGGGGATTCAGCGACAAGTCGGCGATCTCTTGCCGCAGCTCTCGGAGGCGGCTTGCCTGGCGGGCAATATCTGGCTCGAGGTCGAATACATCTTGGACCGCGCGCAAGCGGCACATCGTATCGAGCACTGCCGCCTTGCGTCGAAGCGTCCAGTCGAACGCCAGTCGCGTTGCCTCGACATTGTCTGGGACCGATGCCGCCATGGCGATCAGATGGTCGAGTTTGTAAGCCTGTGCCTGATGGTTTGCCTGGATGTCTCGTTCGGTGAGCGTGCTTAACCGATCGAGAAGTTGTTGGTCCAAGGAGAGGCTCTTGTCGAGGAACTCGATCGCTTTCGGAATGCGATCCGTCGCATAATACAACTTTGATAGCGAAGAATATCCACTCGATATCTCCTGTAGATACTGATCCGGATTTTCGAGCTGTGTTTCAAGCGTGGCCAGCAGCAGTGGCTCTGCCTTCGCATAGTCTTGTTGTCGAACATAGATTCCCCCGAGAGCACCTAGCAGTTCAACGACTGTGGGATGATTGGGGCCATTCACGTTACGGTGGATATCGATTGCAGCTTGGTAAAAGCTAAGTGCTTTGTCGAGGTCCGTTCGCGATGAATAGAGGTCGCCGAGATTTCTCATCGAGATCGCGACAACCTCCGCTTTCTCACCGAATATCTCTTTGCGAACCTTAAACACTTGCAGCATGAGTTTTTCGGCTTCCTTACGACGTCCTGTGTCGTTGAATAGGACCGCAAGGTTATTCATGCTTGTCAGTGTGTCGGCATCCTTTTCGCCTAGCGACTCCGTGCGCTTGGCCAAGATGTGTTCGAATAGTTCCTGTGCGGCCTCGAAATCGCGCAAGCCGCGGTAGAAAATGGCGGTAAGGTTGAGTGCCTCAAGATACCTGCCGTATTCTTCGCCGTGCAATCGGCGCTGAATGTCGGCCGCCTGTTGCGCCAAGGGTAATCCTTGAATTGGATTGCCGGTCAGGTTATATAAGCCTGCGAGATTACTTAGGTCGAGGGCAAACCATTCATGGTTTTGGCCATAGATGTCATTGTCGATGTCGATCGCTAACTGAAAGTAATGCTCTGCTCGTGCATATTGACCAAGATCGCGATATAGAAAACCGGCCTTGGTGACGATGACCGAATAGTCGGGGTGCCGCGTGCCCAGCATGATCTCACGAGCCTTCACGGCTTCGATGAGGAGCGGCTCTGCCTCGGTTCGGCGTCCAAGCTGCGCCGTTAGCTCGCTCAACTCAAGCAACGCCGCGATCGTCTTGCGATGTGAGATGCTCAGCACGTCACGATAGAGATCGTAAGCGAGTTGCATTGCCGTGAGCGCCTCTTCGTCTTCATCAACGTCGAGCAACTCATGGGCGTGGGTCAAAGCCCCGTCGGCGCGGTCGAGCGTATCGAGTTCGTCGTCCTTGAGAATTGCCAGATGCTGCATCTCGCGGAGTTGCTGCTTGGCATTGGTAAACTGCCAGTGGCCGACACCGTGCAGTTTTTCTTCGACGACAAGCAGTTGACGGCCCGACTCGAGCGCTGCGGCAAGGTCGTCTCGTTCGATAAAAATTGGGCCTAGACTGCGGAGCGTGGAAGCCAGCGTCATTAGTTCCGATTGAACGATCTCGTCATGGCTCGATACATACTCGCGACATAATTCGAGCGCACGCTGTAGAGCGGTTCCACCGAGGTCTGGTTCTTTCATGCGATCGTAAAGTGTGCCGATGTCCAGGAACTCGCTGGCCGCAGTGGGTGGATCTTCGCCCGCCATGTGTTCATAGACCTTTGCTGCTCGTGCCAGAAGCACTTTGGCCGCGGGGTATTCGATTGCATCGGCAAGAGCGTCGGCATGGTTGTAAAAAATCCGGCCACAGAAGGGATCGTTTTCGTCGTAGTGGGTAAGCCAAATCGCGAGTGATTCTTCATAACACGCGATGGCCTCTTTGAATTCTTCAGACCATGCGTGCAAGATCCCAAGTTGATTGAGCGTGATGGCATATTCTGTATGTTTGGTGCCATGGATTCGGGCATCGATTTCGCGGACGCGTTCGAGCAGCGTTTGGGCTTCATCATTTCGATCTTGATAGCGATAGGTCGTGCCTAGATAGTACAACGCAAGCGACAGGTGGGTCTCGTGATCGGGCGCCAGTGCGTCGAGAATCCGTACCGCATTGGTCAGCGGTTCCTCTGCTTCGGAATGGCGTTCCATGTCGATGTACAAGTTGCCCAGGCTTGTCAGCCTGTCGGCCAATTCAAAAGCATCGGGGCCAGCATATTCCTCGGTGACCTGTAATGATTCAAGCAGAAGAGGTTCGGCATGAATGTCGTCGCCCATGCGTAAGTAGAGTGAACCGAGATCGTACAGGCCCATGGCATAGGACGAGGGGTAGTCATCCCGATAGCGTCGGTAAATTAACAAAGCTCGCTTTAGCAGCTGTTGTGCCTCGGTGTAGTTTCCTCCATCGCTGTGGACCGCACCGAGATAATTCAACGTGTCGGCGTAATAGAGGTCGTATACATAGCCGAAGTCAGACTGCGAGCTTTTCTGAGCGGCGAGTCGATCGAAGATGCTTAACGAGCGCTCGAAGAGTGATTGTGCCCGCTGCGGATCATCCATCGCATAATACATCCGCCCTTGGTCACTCAGTGCCGTGGCATACAGGGGGTCGTCGTCGCCTAGCTTTCTTTGAAGAATGGCTTCCGCCCCGCGGTACAACGGAACGGCTTCGTCGTAGCTCCCAAGCGCAAGGAGAAGGTCCGCGACTTTGTGCGACTTCCACGCGAATTGGATGTGTTGATTGCCGAGCAGTTCCTCCACCAACTGCATGGCCTGTTGGGCCTTCAGCAAAGCTGCCGCGTAGTCTTGCTCTTCTTGGTCAAGCCGATTCGCCTCGTCATATAAATCGTCGGCTTCTCGCAGTCGTTGGCGTTCCTCAGGTTTCAGTCTTTCGCGCAGGACAACGTCTTCGATCTCGACGCCTATATTGGTAACGAGCCAATGCATTTTTCCAAAGCGACGTTCCCGGATATCGCGAGCTTCGCGCAGGTGTTTTAGTGCCGTGGTGTACTGCTCGGCGTCTGCCTCGTTTCGGGCAATTTCGAGCAGGGCGCGGGCAAGGTTCGTGAGCGTGACATCGTAGTCCCGGTTCGAGTCGCCTTCGGCCGGTCGAATAATATCCAGAGCTTGGCGGTACAGTGGGATGGCTTCCTGGTATCGTTCTAGGCCATCGTAGAGCGTGGCAAGGTTGTTCAGGGCCGTGGAATAATTGGGATGATCCTCATCAAACGCCGCTGCCTGAATGCTTAGCGAGCGGCGATAGTAAGTCTCGGCACGGTCGTTGTTGCCAGTTAGCTGGTAATACTCGGCCAGCAAATCGAGCGCCCAGCCGTAATGAGGGTGCGTGGTGCCGACTGTGTTCTCCAGGATTTGGAGGACATCTTGCAGTTGTTTCTCGGCTTCTTCTAATTCACCCAGCGCGAGATTGCTGCGAGCGATCTCAACAAGAAGGATTGCCGTAAAAAGATGGTTTCGGCCAACGGCCTTCAGGTATCCGGTTAAGGCATCTTTGCGAAAATCGATGGCATCGAGATATCGCCGGGCCTCGGCCATGACGAGTGACTGTTCTTCCGAGTCGAGCATGTGCCATCGCTCGTCGGGGTCCATCTCCTCGAGGACATCGATAAAGTCCAACGCGATCTGGCAGTCACGAATTCGCCAGTCATCTTCGCCATGGAACGCGGTGTGAATTTTCTTCGACCGCTGCATCGCCTTCCGTGCATCATCCAGCCGTTCCTCGAACATGTACAATTCGCACAGCACGTCCAGGGTATCCGCAACTTCATCGTGCTGGTCACCGAAGATTTCGATCTCGAGACGAAGTTGCCGTTCCGTTTCCTCGATCGCCAAGACATTCTTACCCTGCCGCGAAAACTCCGCCGCACGTTCTTCCATGCGGTCCCGCTCGGCTAGCCTAGGGTCATCAGACGGAGCGGCACGGTCACCGTCGCCCGCATTGCCCGCGTCGTTTGCAACGCGCGAGGCCGGGGGCATGTCCGTGCCGGCGGTATTGGCTGACACATCATTCCGCGAATCGGCGGAACTGGGCGTTTGCGAAACAGAGTCCGTTGTCTCCGTCGAACATCCGCCCAGAATCAGCAGGATTGTTGCGAGAACCGTCGCACTGGCAAGATGTTGTGCATTTGCTGGAGAGCCGAATCGAAGACGCTGTCGCCAGGGCAGATTTAGAGCGTGCAAGAGAGTGCTGAAATTCACAGTCGTTGTGCCGAATGAAGAATGGGTTGGAAAGGCAAAGCAAACATCGTCTCATCGCCTCTACTGCTCGCATGCAGTTCACGCAAAACGCCGTGCGGCCCGCGCGAGGCGAAACACACGGCGTATACAAGCGATTGAAAGAGCCAGCCACGGTGCGAAGGAGTACAGGCTACTCTTCTTCGACGTATGGCTGAAGTTCTTTGCGCAGTTCTGGCTTGCGATAAAATCCCATCAACAGCTCGTCGTACAAGACTTGTGGCGTAGCGTTGGCCAACCAGAATGCACTGTTGTAGTAGATGTTTCCGTTGTCGCCGTTGACGCTCACGTTGCCGGGTTTCAGCGTATCGTTGAGCGTCGCGATGCGGTGCAACATCCGTGCGGGGTGGCGGAAGCCTTCAGGAACACTCAACACGGTGGTCCATAACCAGACGACTTCGACCGGATTGCCGTCGTTATCTTCCCACATGGTGTTCGTTCCGCAGACCATCAGCACGGCACGATCTTGATTGTTGATCGTAACCTTGTAGATGCCGTCCTTCTCGCTGTAGTCGAGTTCAGCGCCTTCGAGGAGGCTCTTTAGTGTTACTTTTTGAGCGGAGGCTTCACAAGCGGCGAATGCCACGCAACAAACAACAGCCAACATGGCAACGCGGCGAATCATACTAAATCCCATCTTTTCTTCCCCTGCTTTTCGTGTGGTTGATCGACATTGTATCTCATCATGGTTAGCGGATTGTGCGTTCCGGAATCTGAACGACAATGATTTCGGCCACCTCGCCCTTGCGGATGCGGATGGCGATTCCGAGATCTCGGTAGAACCGATAGTTGATCTCAGGATCGTAGAGTTGTCTATAGTCGTACATCAGATCTCCGAGCACTTCGTCGAAATCGTCACGTGACATTCCCACGTGAATCTCGTGAATCTCGGTCGCCACGCCCGAAGCCCGAAGCTGCACCGGGGGACTGTTCTCCTGGGTGAGCCAGATTGCCAGAACTTGATCGGTGGCCAGGAGATCGACGCCTTGATCGGCATAGCGGAGCCGTTTGAACAATGTCCGCCGCACGACGGAAAGCGATTCCCCTTCGCCCAAGGCGGTCTCGATTTCACGGAGCTTTTCGGTCAGCCGGATCACCTCTCCATCGCCCAATGTCACTGATGTGACGGGACGAAACGTTGCCGTACGGCGGCCTTGCAAGGTTTTTTCCGATTCAGCATCAACTCCCACGGCATCGCACAGCTTGACGTACTTCTTGTAGGCAAGCCCCCACCAAGCTGACGAGGGGCCAATGGTGCGAAGATACTGTTCATACAATTTGACGGCTCGCTTTCGATCCTTTTCCACTTGGGAGCCAGACATCAACGTAGCTTGTTGATAGAGCAGCGATCCGGTCAATCCCGACCCGACCGGGGATTCGGAGGAGAACGACCGTTGTAGTCCTTGGGCTAATTCAAATCGCTGATTGGCAACTTCCGTCCGCCCGGCGGCCAAGTCGGCCACGGCGGCATTGGCCAGCACCGCGGCCCGGGCTAATGCGTTGGCGCTGGACTCCTCTTCTGCCAGCACGGCAGCAATTTCAAAGTAGCGAGTCGCCTCGCCGACACGTTTTCCCTCGGGATGGACAAGATAGGCCACGCCCAAGTTGGCCGCGGCAACCATCGAGTTCGGGTTCAAACGCAGGGCCTCTCGCAATGCACCAACAGCATCGAACCACAGTTCCGGGTCGATTCCACCCCGAACAAGCTCTCCGGGACGCATGTAGAATCCGCCGACCGCCAACTGGCCGATGTCGAAGTATTGGAGGTCTTCCGAGTCCAATGCGTCGCAGTATTCCATCAACGTTGCGTAACCAAGATTTGCCCAAGCTTCCGATGAGCCAGGGAATTCCTTCGTGACGTTCTCAAAGCAAAACGTTGCCGCGGGGTACTGCTCGAACATGATGAAATAGACGCCGTTTTGAAAGGCGCTCATCGAACGCCACAAGTGTTCTTGATCTTCGTCGATGTACGCAGCACGATCATTCCAGGAAGGGTGGTCGGCATTCAGGCCTTCAAACGAGGTGTATTCTTGCCCTAGCGCGATCATTTGCCGAATCATGCCCAAGCATTCACGCTTGCTATAGCCAGCCTTGAGGGCCAGCTCCAAGCCACGAAGGTCTGCCTCTTCTTCTTGAGCCCGGGTTGCGGCGAATTCGACTAACAGCGTCGAAGGGCGACGTTTTGCGCGATCGACATGCTTGCACAGGATATGCGCCAACTCGTGACCCAGCAGATAGGCAAGCCGGTCGGGCTTCCCTTCGATCACTTTTTCGAGCATGCCGCGGTAGACAAAGATGAGCGGCTGTGGTTCGGATTCATTTTCGTAGTTGAGTGTGGCATAGGCGTTGAGCACGTCCTCGTCGATGATGTCGAGCTTTGGTGGCCAGGCATAACCTTCGACCGGCTCGGCGACGATCAAGAGTTTGGCCCACACATCTTCGACCATCTTGCGGTCTTTTTCGCTGATTTCCGCCTGCGCGGTCGCGGTGCAAACGACGAGCCCGACGCAGATTAGCGCAGCCCGCCACAAGTGATGAACGTGCATCACGAACTCTCCTGTTATTGATGAAGGCCGGTCAATCTCGCGCGAGTCAACGTGCGTCAACTTCGTGCCATCGCGGGTCGCGGGCCGTTCGTTGTGAATAGTATTACGACTTGCCGCCATTGTCAGACGAGACTAGCGCGGGGATCTGCCGTAGATTGGAAGTGGACTTCATCTTCATCGGAGTAACTTGTTGCAAATTGGATGCCTTGGCTTCCGTGCGTTCCGCGACGTCAGCAGCTAAGGCATTCGGTTTTGATTCGTTCGCTTTGAGATTGGCCAACTTACTGGGGTTGGCAACCATTGCAGTCAGCAGCTTCGGCGATTCGTGTTTTCTGGTCGCAAGGCCCCGTTTGGCCGTGAGATTCAGAGGGCGATTCTTGATTTTGACCGTATTCGTCTTGCCGGTCTGTGTCTCTTCGGCAGCGAGCGCTGAACGCGTGGTCAGCGTCGGGGCTAGGTTTGCCGCGGCGTCGGCGTCTGGCAGAGCGACTCGCTTGTTGTCTGCCGTGGAGATCTGATTCCGCGGATCGGCACCCGTGGCCGTGTGGGCAAACCCTGCTAAGAGTGCCATTCCAAATAGACCGAGCTTTCGCATGGTTATTTCCTCTGTTCAGAAACCTAGGGAGTTTTCTAATCCTAAGTCGTTAGACGTCGCCACGCCACCGTTCGTTCCGTGGTAATAGAAGCAATATTTGCCCTCTACACGAGGGTTCTTCGCATATTGGTCAACGCTGCCGGTCTTTTGGCCGCAGTTTCGTACTCGAATGTTACCTGGACCGGTAATTCTCATCAATTCGATGAGTTGGGTCAAAGCGGGCATCCCGTCAGAGTCGCGGTTGACCGGAACCTACCGCTGTCTCAGTCTGAAAGGAACCGTTTCCATTCCCGCGATCGATCCGATATCGTCACGCTGGGTCTCGAATCGCGTGGGATTACTATCACCTACGAAGGTTGTGATTCGCGGTCCCCTTTCACATGTTCTGGTTCACGGTCCCATTACCTCATGGCAACCGCCGCACGTGCAACGACGCTGACATCGGTATCCCGGCGAAAACGACGCGCTAGGGAGTTGTGGTGGTACGTCCTCTTGGCGGCAGCGGTTGTGCTGGTTTATGGGCGTTCCATCGGGTTCGACCTCTTGCTGTGGGACGACACGCTCATCATCCGCGACAACCCGTTGCTGTTCCCAAGATTTACTTGGAACAACCTAGTGGAGTTCTGGAGTGGTCCCCAGGTAGGGTTGTACATGCCGGTCACGTTTTCGTTCCTTGGAATAGAAGCGTGGATTTCGCAACAGTTGCCGTGGAACGAGACCGATGGTGCCGCTCACCCTTGGATTTTCCACACCGGGAATGTGTTGTTGCACATCGTCTGCGTGTCGCTCGTTTACACAATTCTCAGGGACTTGCGATTTCATCGTCGCGCGGCGTGTCTCGGGGCGCTGCTGTTCGCGCTGCATCCGATGCAAGCTGAATCGGTTGCTTGGGCCACGGAAACAAAGACCTTGCTGGGTGGCGTGTGGGTGATGGCAACCGTATGCGTCTATCTGCGGTACGACGCGGACCTAGTCAAAGCAGCCAACGCGGATCGAATTCAAAGTTGGCGGAGATTGTTTGCTCCATGGTATCTTCTCGCCACAACGTTCTTCATTCTTGCCTTGCTCTCAAAACCAACGACTGTAGTTACGCCGTTGTTGGCAGGATTGCTGGCGTGGTGGTTTCATGGGCGAAAGGTTGGGCGGCATCTCGTAGCGCTTGGGCCGTGGTTGATTCTGGCAGGCGTCCTGGTGGTCGTCACCAAGGGCGAACAGCCTGATGCAGGCGTGCATACGGTGCCCGGCGTGATCGGGCGTTTGCTCGTCGCCGGCGATGCCATGTCGTTTTATCTTCTTAAGCTGTTCATCCCGATTGGCTTGGCGATGGACCACGGTCGCAATCCTGCCTTTGTGTTAGCGAGCAATTGGTCCTACGTCGTGTGGATGATTCCAGTCGCGGTGTTTCTGCTGCTCCTTGCATTCGGACGTCGTGGCCCTCTGCTGATCGCCTTTCTCCTGTTTATTGCCGCACTCTTGCCGGTGTCTGGGTTGGTCCCGTTTCAATTTCAAAACAGATCCACGGTCGCCGACCGATATATCTATCTCGCCATGCTAGGTCCCTCGCTCGCATTAGCGGCGTTTATTGAGCGTCGGGCCAATTTCAGGATGACCATGGCCGTATTTGCTATTTTGGCCACGCTAGGAGCGGCCACTTTTCGTCAGACGGGGTTTTGGCGCAACGATGAAACGCTCTTCACCAGGGGCCTGGAAATCAATCCGGACAGCCACGCGGCGCTAATCAATCTCTCGTTGGTTCGCTTGCGTCAAGCTTCTGAAATCGACGCATCGTACGGCGACCAGGCGAAGGAGCTTCTAGATCGCGCGCTTGAGATAGCACCTACACCACAGGTGCGAGTGGAGGACCTTTGCCGAGTTGCTACCGCCATGCTGACGCAGGGTGATGTTGAAGGGGCCATCGAGAGATTGCTCGAAGCGCACCGTTTGAATCCCGAAAATGCAAAGGTATACAGCAGCTTGGGCGATGTTTTCGCACTGGCCGGCGATCATCAAGCCGCGCTTGATTACTATCGAAAGGCATCCGCACAGGATCCCAAATTTCTGAACCCGATTTATCGCACGGGTGACATGCTGTGTAAATTGCGGCAGTTCGAGGAAGCGGAGGCAGCGTATCAACGAGCGCTTCTGCTTCGTCCAGGATTGGCGGTCGCTCTGCGTGGCCTTGCCAGTTGTTATGCAGATACCGGGAACCATCAACGAGCGCTGGCCACCTATGACGAAGCCATTCAGTGCGGGCCGACTCAGTGGCTCAACTACTACGAAAAAGGATTGCTCCTGTTTCGACTCGGTCAGTTTCAAGAGGCCGCCGGGTTCATTCTCAAGGCCACACAGCTCAATCCACGTGTTGCAAGCGTACACAACGACCTTGCCACGACGTTGGTCAAGCTCCGGCGTTTGCCTGAAGCCGCCGCGCACTATCGCACGGCGATCGAACTCGACCCAGAACTAGACGACGCCCGATCGAATCTTCGCAAGGTCGAATCAGCCATGCGGCAACGGTGACGTACGAGAGACTTGTATTCAGAAAACGTGCCATTCAATCGAGGCGACCGACGGGTCGCACATTTGCACCGACCCGTTTTACGGCCGAATCGCCAAGATCGGAGCGGGCCTGCTCGACGTATTGCAGCATTCGCTGGACGACTTTGGGATGATCTTCCGACACATCATGCGTTTCGCCGATGTCTTCGACGAGATTAAACAGGGCCAATCCGATTTCCTTCTGTTCGTAGCGAACGGGAGTGCCCCCTTTTCCGCCCGGTCTTCCGTTCAGGCTGCGATAGCGGTGAGGCAGGTGCAGCTTCCAGGGACCGCTTCGTACGGCCTGAAGATGTTTGCCCCAATAGAAGAACAGCGCCTCGTGAGGGCTCTGTGCATTCGGCTCGGCTGCCATCAGGGGCCATATGTCGCGGCCATCGATCGTCCGGTCATCGGGTAACTCGGCACCAATCAGTTTTGCAATAGTCGGCAGAATATCGATGGTCATTGCCGGTTCCTGGCAGACATTGCCGCTGGGAATGTGTCCTGGCCAGCGGCAGATCATTGGTTCTCGAACGCCCCCCTCAAACGTTGTTCCCTTGCCTTCGCGAAGCGGGCCTGTTGAACCTGCGTGGTCACCGTAACTCAGCCAGGGGCCATTGTCCGAGGTGTAAATCACAAGGGTATTTTCTTCGACGTTCGTTCTGCGGAGGGCATCGAGAATCTGACCAACCGACCAATCAATCTCCTCGGTCACATCGCCATACAATCCTTGCGCACTATGCTTGGCGTACTTCTCGGAGACGAACAGTGGTACATGCGGCATGCTGTGCGGCACATACACGAAGAACGGTTGGTCGCACTTACGCTCGATGAAGTCGACGGCTCGCTCGGTGTACCATGTTGTCAACTGCGACTGATCGGGATTGGTCTCGATTGTTTCGGTATCTCGAATCAACGGCAGCGGTGGAAAACCTTGTGGTCGCTCTGGATGACGGGGCCACATGTCGTTGGAATATGGCAGGCCGAAGTATTCGTCGAAACCGTGTCGCGTGGGCAAGAATTGAGGATGATGCCCAAGGTGCCACTTGCCAAAGATCGCC
>CAZNXE010000016.1:27300-40811 GCA_964576465.1 uncultured Planctomycetaceae bacterium | reverse complement strand
TGTCATAAAGGCCGGAACTGTCAGACAAATTCGCAACGTGCGATCCCAGGAATCGATCTCGATGTCGCGCATATTGCGTAGTTCTCGCCATGCTGCATTGTTCACAAGCACATCGAGCCGCCCCCAACGTGCTACCGTTTCGCGGACCGTGCTCTCGGCAAACTTGAGATCGGTCAGGTCGCCAGCGAGGCTCAGCGATTCAACATCCTCAGCTTGTACTTGCAGGGCGGTTTCTTGTAGGTCATCGGCGAGAAGGTCGACCATGGCCACGTTGTAGCCCCGACGGGCGAACTCGACTGCCGTGGCGCGACCGATTCCACGTGCCGCTCCGGTGACAAGTACCACGGGTTTACCGTGCATGATTTTCCTCGATTGCACGTGAAGTATCGACTACAACTGCCAAACAGTCTTCGCGATCGACCAGTGCCAACGACCGGATGGCGAGAAGCAGGCCACCGCTCTGGGCTGGCACCTTGGTCTCATTCCCCGTTGAGACATCAATCACGGCTCCAAGCCGCTGCCCCTGGTCGACTTGCTGTCCTGGCTTTACGCTTGTTTCAAAAAGTCCGGCGATCGGCGCGGGATGGTTGATCTGAAGATGTCCTGATTGAGGTCTTGTGTCCTCGACAACCCAATCGACCTTCGACGGAGGCACACTCCGATCGATCATGTCGAGCGAACCCATCACGTTGAGGCAGCCATCGACATACGCCGTGACGCACTTCTGTTGACAACGACCCACGCCACCAAATTCGCAGTAGATGGCCGCTACTCGGGCGTCACGGGCGACCGACAACGACCGACCTTCAAGACGATAATCGGTGCCCCAGACAAGGGGAAGGTTGAATGCCTTGGCCATCGCACGTTGCTTATCGAGAACGCTTGGCTCAGGATACAGCATGTAGCCAGCCATGGGCCAAATATCCAGCGATTTGCCGCCGGAGTGCAAATCAATGAAATAGTCGGCCCTCTGAATTTCCACACTGAGGGCCGCGGCAATTCTCTCGGTAACCGAACCGGTGGCGTTTCCAGGGCAGGTTCGCGCCAGGTCGAGATTGTCTTCAGCAGTACGTTGCCCTAGACGAAAGCTCGGTTCGTTGACGATTGGGATGAGTGTCACCGACCCCCGGATTCCTGTCGTGCGAAGTTCGTCGTTCAGGCGAAGCACGGACGCAATGGGCTCGTACTCGTCGCCGTGTACTCCCGCGGCGACTAGCAGCTTGGGGCTGCGGTCCTGATTGCCGTATCGTTCGATATTTAGCATGGCGCAATCCACGAGGGCGATGGACGAAACCTCCTCCGCTTTGTTGCTTGCTCGACGTTTCCTTTCGTGATCGGATGCGCCGGCAAGACGGAGTTCATCTGGCGGGCCGAAATTCTACGATATTCGGTGTTGCCTGCATAAGCGCTCGATTCGGCATCGTCCCGATAAACGGATTCCGTCACGGCAAATCTTCCATGTACCGTGAAACGAGACGCATTCCAGGCAGTTTTTGCATAACCCGAGGCGCGAGCTAACTTTTTCAGGATAGAGAGGTCCGTTTGCGGACAGCCTTTGTCTTCGGTGCGCAGCCGCACTGATCTGGCGATTCGGTTCGCTCCCCCCACACCATGGTCCCACCGATGCACGACGCGTGCCCTAGTTTGTTTCTGGCCGAGGAAGATGATCTGTTGGCAGAGATCATTGCGTTTCGGCTCGAACTGTTGGGCTACAGGGTATGTCGGGTGAAAGGCGGACATGAGCTGCTCGAGCGGACAATCGAAGAACTGCCGGACTTGATCATCGTTGATTTGTTCTTGCCCGATATGGACGGGTTTGACCTGATCAACCAGTTGAGCTCCGAAGCACGCACCGATCCTATACCGATCCTGGTTTTTTCGACAGACTCCGAGCTGGAATCGGTTGAACGAGCCCATGCTGCTGGCGCCGACGATTTCTTGGTCGTGCCGTTTGATCCGACTGTGATGGAACACAAGGTCGAAGAACTGCTCGAAAGAGCGGTTGGTGGCAAGTAGCTCGGCACCGAAACAGCAGTACACATCGAACAGAGCGTGATAGGCAACCGACAACAGGAGAAGCGTCTCAGGCAATGGCTGGAAGATTAGGTGACATATTGGTTCGGTTGGGCCGTATCACGGAGGCCCAACTGCAAGGCGCGCTCAATAGCCAGGGCTCCGAACGGGGGCTGCTGGGGGCTATTCTGCTGCGCCGTGGTCTAATCACCGTCGACGATTTGGGCGAAGCGCTCGCTGAACAATTTGAAGTTCCATTCACGCGAATTGTACCCGAGGCGTTGAATCCGCAAGTTGTGCGAATGCTGCCAGAGTCATTCGCCCGACAGCACCGCGCGGCGGCGATCGAGATCTCCGCGGACCGTCTTTCGTTGGCCATGGTTGCTCCAGACGATATTGCCACAATCTCGGAAGCTGAATTGCTCACGGGATACAGCGTCGAACCACTTGTGGCGCTCGACCCCGACGTACAGTCCGCACTCGATCGAGGATTCGACGACCGGATTGTTGCCCAACAAACCATCGTCGACATGAAGCTTGCGGAACTGGAGACGCAAAAAGGCCAAGAAGATGTCGAGCCGATTGACACCATCGAATTGGAAGACGCTCCGCCTGTCATTCGGCTCGTGCATGCGATTCTGATGGGGGCCATCAATGCCGGGGCCAGCGACATCCACTTGGAGCCGCATAAGCCGGAGATGCGAATTCGCTATCGAGTCGATGGCGAACTTCAGCAGGTGATGACCATTCCAAGCCATATCGAAGAAGCGGTTGTCGCTCGTATCAAAGTCATGTCGGAAATGGACACAACCGAAAACCGCAGGCCACAAGACGGCCGTCTGACGGTCGAAGACGACGGCGGCAAGGTCAATTTTCGAGTCAGTACGATTCCCACCGTTGGTGGCGAAAAAGTCGTCCTGCGGCTACTCGACGAAGGGAACCAGATCTTCGACCTCGATCGCCTTGGTTTTACCTCGCGTGATCTGAAACGGTTGCAATCGCTCATCGACAAACCACATGGCATGATCGTCGTCACCGGGCCCACGGGTTCGGGAAAGTCCACCACCATGTACGCCGTATTGTCGCGGCTGAATGACGTCAAGCGAAATATCGTGACGGTCGAGGATCCCGTGGAATATCGGCTCCTGGGGATCAATCAGGTGCAGTCGGACAATGAGTTCGGGCTGGGGTTTGCCAACGCACTGAAATACATCATGCGGCAAGATCCGGACGTAATTCTGTTGGGTGAAATTCGCGATCATGAAACGGCCACCACGGGTGTGCAGGCCGCGCTAACAGGACATCTCCTCCTCAGCACGCTGCACACCAACGATGCAGTTGGTACGGTGGCGCGACTAAACGACCTAGGCGTGGATCGGTTCAAGATTGGCGGTTCGCTCCTCGGGTCGGTGGCTCAGCGTTTGTTACGCGGTATCTGTCCTGAATGCAAAGAGCCGGCTGAACCAAACGATTCGTTGTTGAAGATCTTGGCAGAGAACCATGAGATTGCGTCGGACGCGACATTCTTTCATGGCCGAGGGTGCAAGAAGTGCGTCGGAACCGGCTATTCAGGTCGTCTTCCAATCTTCGAGATCATGGTGGTTACGCCGGCTCTCGCCGAAGCGATCGAACATGGCGTTCCGGTTGCGCAGCTACGTGAAGTTGCCATTGCCGAGGGGATGGTCGAACTCAGAAGTGCTGGGCTCGAACAGGCAATCGCCGGCCGGACGACACTGGAAGAGGTGTACTTCAAGACGGCGAATTAGGTTTGCGGCTTCACTGATCGGGCACAGCCTGACCTACCGGTCTTTACGAACTAGGCGAAACGAATCATGGCAAGACATGCAGCGGCACTTCACCAGAAGAAGCCTGCGGGCCTGTTGCAGATGCTCTCCAAGCTTCACAGCATTAAGATTGGCGGCGGCCCCGACGGACCGGAAAACCTGCGTATCCCTAAACGCGATCTCTCGTACCTCATTAGCAATCTCGCCATGCTAGTTGGCAACGGCCTCGCGCTACCGAGTGCCCTGGCCACCTTGGAAGAAGAAGGGACACTCAGTCGCCACTACGAACTTCTCAATTCGTTACGTCGAAAAATCGAAGCAGGCGAGTCGTTTAGTGCGGCGCTGACGTATTTCCCTGGCGTGTTTAATGAATTAATGGTTCACCAAATTCGTGTCGGCGAACGATCTGGCACGATGGCGCACACGCTAAATAGAATTTCGTCGCAACTCGAACGATCCAATGAACTTCGTGCGGTCATTATTAAACGCCTGAGCTACCCGGGTGTCGTACTGGTTGCAGGAACCTGTGTGGTTATCTTCATGCTGGCGTTCATTATCCCGGTGTTTCAAGAGACCTATGACAAGGCCAAGATTCCCTTGCCATTCATTACACAGTCGATGATCGTCGGCTCTGACATCTTATTGGAATATGGCTGGATGATGCTGCTTGCAGCCATCGCCACGTACATCGGTTGGCGGAAAGTGAGAAACCGCCCTGCCGTCGCACATTGGGTCGATGGGACGATTCTCAAGATTCCCATCGTGGGCGATTGGTTTCGAGACATGGCCGTTCACCAGTTCATTCAAGTGCTGAATACCATGATGGAATCGGGATTTAAGGTGTCTGATGCACTCGCTATTTCGGCCGATTCAGTTCACAACGCCGAGGTCCGTGGGGCGGTCGAGGATTTGAAGTTGGCCGTGAATCGTGGCGAACGCTTGAGTCATGAGCTGGAGCGGCATGACCATCTATTTCCGCCCATCGTCAGCCAGTTGGTCATCATTGGCGAGTCGACGGGCAAGCTTGCTGAAACCACCGCCCAAGTTGAAGTTCATCTCCAACGGCAGATCGAAAAGAAGACCGATGTGATCGTAGGCACAATCGAACCGGTGCTTACCATCGGAATGGCCGTGGCAATTGGTATTATCCTACTGTCAATCTACTTACCCATGTTCGACATGATTAACGTCGTCGGAACGAAATAAGATTGCGGTCAACGTTGAGAATGAGTTCGATGAATGGACCGCTTCGATTCCCCAAAGAATGAGTGACGCATTGCCGCCGAATTCTGACCTATGGTTCTTTCGAGGGAAACAAACACACATGTCATGTGAATTAGATACGCGTTGCTACACATGTCAGGTGCGTTCCCTTGTTTGTGTTCGCGATGGTCAACGGCGTGGCCTATCGCTGTTGGAGTTACTGGCGGTTGTGACGATTTTAGCGGTCCTCGCCGCGATCGTTGTGAAAAGTTTTTCGGGAGCCGATACCGTGGCGCGCAGAGAAGCATGCTACGTAAATAAGGGAGACATTGAGATTCAGGCGAGGTTGTGGTTCCGAGACAACCGTAGTTGGCCCGCGAACAACCTCATCGATATTGGAGCCGACCCTCAGTATTTCCCCGGTAGTTTGCCAATATGTCCGGTCGACGGTTCCGCATACGTGCTGGGTTCGGCGACACATTTGGTCATCGGACACACACATTAATCGACACCAGTTGACGCAGTGGAAATGTTCGACGCACATGAAACTCAAAGTGGTCGCCGAACACAACAAACATGGAGACACATCTCGTGAGTACTGCAAAGAAACGCAATGCCTTCTCGCTGCTGGAACTTCTGGCCGTGGTCGTGATTCTTGGAATCATCGCCGCGATCGTCGTGCCGCGTGTGACGGTTTCGGCCGATACCGCAAAACAGCGAGTCAACGAGCACACAGCCGCGACGCTGAACTCGGCGATCGAGCGCTACTATGTTGACATCGGCAGTTGGCCAACCGCGCTGTCCGACATGGTGCCGGCCTATCTTCCCGATGGCGTTCCGGCGAACCCGGTCGATGGCTCGGCCTATGTGATCAACGCCACGACAAAGCGTATCACAGGCACCGGACTGTAGTCGTTGCCATTGTCGGATCCGCGACACACTGGGTGAAGCTGATTCGCCTGGGCAGGTGTTCGCCGATTGCTGAAATGATCTCATGAAGTGTGGAGATGACAGCCATGGTCCGAAGCCAACGTCCCAAAGGCTTCTCGTTATTAGAGCTGCTGGCGGTTGTGGTGATCCTGGGGATCATTGCGGCGATTGTTGTTCCACGAGTATCCAGCAGTTCAAGCACTGCGAAGCAGAACGTCAAGCAGCACACGATAAGCTCACTCAACTCAGCCATCGAGCAGTGTTATACGGAAACCGGCAGTTGGCCGACCAGCCTAACCGACATGGTGCCGGCGTATCTTCCAGACGGAGTGCCGGCCCCTCCAGACGGCAGTCCGGCCTACACGATCGATGCAACTTTGCATCGTGTGCTACCGTGACTTGGGACTGCATGGCAGCTCTGGATCCAAGAGTGAGGCAGCGAATCTAGAGGTCATGCCATGTTCAAACTCCGAAGAGATCCGTGCTGTTGCCGTGATGGTTTCAGCTTGATGGAGATGGTCACTGTTCTGTCGCTGCTGGGCGTGATGATCCTGGTCACGGCAACCTACTCGACCGGCACGTTGGGTAATCTCGGCGCGAAGGTTGAAGCCCGGCGTGTGTCGCTTGACCTGATTCAAGCCCGAAGACGCGCGATTGCCACGGGTGACAATCATCTGTTGCAGTTCGCGAAATCTGGCAGCTCAATTCTCTCCTACCAGATCATGCGGCGTCTTGATGATAACTCCATGGTCGCCGTCGATGATGTGTATCTGTTTCCCGCCGATGTGGCCGTTGCCAGCAGAGCGATTGCCGCCGAATTTGACTTTGAAGGCTCTGCTTCGGCGGGCTATAGCATCAACTTCAACGGTTCGGATCGATCGTATCAAGTCGTTGTAGATATTCTGACCGGTAC
Source organism: uncultured Planctomycetaceae bacterium (assembly GCA_964576465.1). Lineage (GTDB taxonomy): Bacteria > Planctomycetota > Planctomycetia > Pirellulales > JAEUIK01 > CAZNXE01. The sequence continues at coordinate 33,968 of CAZNXE010000016.1, read as the reverse complement.
TGTCAGGGTATCCGAGCTTAGAAGAATCTCCGGCAGAATCACGCCCATCGGTATTATCTCAGACTCTCCAGTATCGATCTCACGGTGATTCCTCACGTCCGGCACTCCTTCGGCTTGTTGACGAACCATTCTGGCGGGGCGGACCTTCATTCGTTGACGCAATGAAACCGTAACGTACGTTTTGGTAGGCATTTACAACCAAAACAATGGCCGCGCGAATAGAGGTTCGGATCTGTGCGACGTCGCCCGAATTCAGCGTCGCTTGCCCGAAGTGGGTACACCTTGATCGAGCTGGTGATGGCTGCCTCGCTCACGGCACTGGCGATTGTGCCGGCGCTGGCGGTGATGCGGGACAGTATCGAACTGGGCACTTCGTTGGACTCGCAGAACATGATCACCACGCTGTGCGTTGCCAAGCTCGAAGAGCATCTGGCGCTGGCGGCGGCCACCTTTGACGAGGCAAAAGACTCAGGAAACTTTTCCAGCGATGGTCACAGTGAACTTCGATACACCGTTACACGTTCAACGGCAGGAATCGATGGTGGCATTGCTGATCAGCTCATGGCGGTGACCGTGACCGTATGGAATGACGCCGACAGCGACACGAATCAAGATGCCGACGAATCGTCACTAACGTTGGCCAGCAAGATTGCGAAGATGGCAAAGTACCAAGATGCGGCGAACTAAAACAAACAGACGAAACGGATTTAGCCTACTGGAGTTGATGGCGGCATCGGCAATGATGGCGGCGCTGATGACCTCGGGTGGCGTTCTGTTGCGCACAACACAGAGCGTGTGGGAGGCCCACCAAGAAGACCACCAGGAGCTTGAGGCCGCGCAAAAACTTGTTCGCCATCTCGTGCGAAGGATTCGCCAATCCGACGGCGTCGTCGCCATCAGCGACGCCAGCGATACGACTGGTTCGGTAACGCTGCTGATGCCGGATGGAAACAACTACATCTGGTCGCACAGTGGCACCACCGTTATGTATGGAATCGACACGCCCACGAACTTTTTGGCACGGGACATCGATGCCCTGTGGTTCGTCGCATACGAAGCCGACGGGATCACGACGACCACTGAGCCCGCCGCCGTTCAGTCCATTGAATGTTTCACGACAATTACCTTGCCTCACGGCGCTGGGCAAGCAAGGACGATCCGTGGCCGCGCTTGGCGACGAACCTGGTGATCCTGAATGAAACCTGCATCCGCTAAGAAATGTTGTTCGCCTACGCTCCGCCGAAGGGCGGTGCGGGGTCGACGACGTGGTGTCGCGCTGTTGATATGCCTTTTCATTATCTCGATGACGTCGATGCTACTTGTCGGCGTGCTCGACACGCAGATTGGCCAATGGTCGGCCGTCCGAAACTCGATCGACTACGAACGTGCAACCTACTTGGCGGGAGCGGCCGTGAATCATAGTCTCGCGGAGTTGGAGGCCAACCCCACGTGGACCACGGGAATTGCCACGACGGAATTCCCTACCGGAAGTGGGTACACCTACGCGGCCGGGGTCAGTGTTCTCAAAAATGGAAGTGTCATCATCACGGCAACCGGAACCTCGGGAGAGGTCGTGCGCCAACTAGAAGTCACCGTTCAACCCCAATAGCGACCAAGCATGCGACAACGTACCGAACATCAACAACGATCCGTGGCGATCGAGATCGCTTATGATTCGCTGCACATTTGTATCAGCGATCAGCGTGAAGGCGAGGCGACACGGTTGCGCACCGAGTCGGTCCTCTGGCGCAAGGAAGCTGTCGCCCTGGATTCGGAAACGGCGTTGCAAGAACTGACCGCGGCCCTCAAGCGACTGGTCTCTACCTATAAGTTGCACGGACAGTCAGTTCAGTTCGCGCTCAGTGGCGACTTCTGCGTGACTCGGGTTGTCACGGGAAAATCCGAAGATGTGCGGCAGCAGCTTCATGAACTCGAGGAACGCAGTTCGTCCTACTTCCTTTTAGGGCATGGCCCCAAGACATTGGGACGAAGTGTTCGCGACGTCGATGCGAAGCATCAGCATGCCTTGCTTTCGATCGTCAATCAGCGTTCCTTAACGACGGTGATGGACGCGGTCACCCGCGCTGGGCTGAAATCCGACGTCGTCGAGCCATCGATCGTTGCCACATGCCGGTTGCTGGGTTACCTGGGCGGCGATCATGATGAACCGGCTCTGGTGATCCAGGTCGGACAGCGCACGGTCGAACTGGGGGTTTCGCATCGTGGGCAGATGCTGTTGGACTATCGGCCATCGGGCCACGACGTGCGGACTTCTGTTGCCGATATTGTGGCGCGACATCTGGTCCGCCTGCAGCGTTATTGCGACCGGTATGTACAATTCGCCGAGGGGCAAATCAGTCGAGTCTATTTGGTTGGTGACAAGGAGACAGTCTTGGCGCTGACGAAGGACTTTGCTGAGCGAACCGAGTTGCAGGCCACGGTCTTGGATCGTGAATACTGCGTGAGCCACTCAGATCTCGCCATTGAGTCATCAACCGTTGAAACGATAGCAGCGATGGGTACTTGCATTCGCCCTCTGGCTGAGGAAGCCCAGCAGATCACGCCAAATCTGTTGGAGCGAGTCCGCTCATACTCTCGCGAACCATTGTTGCCTGCACTTGCGCGAACACTTTGGCCTGTTGCTGCCGCGGTTGCTATTGCCGGCATGACCTGGGCATTCGCACTGTATGAGTATCGCAATTGTTGTGCCCTTGAGGCACAACTAGAGACGTTTGAACCGCAACTTCAACAAGCACGGCTTTTGCGAATGCGGCTGATCGACCGGCGAACCAAGGTCCAGCACCTTGTTGCCATCCAGTCTGCTCTGGACGGCACACCATGGCACACGATCACTCAGACCATTGGGCAGTGTCTGCCTGACGACGTATGGCTCCAGTCGATGAGCGTCGATCGAGAGCGGCGCATCACGATTCTGGGGGCCGCTTTGACCGAGGACGGTGTCTTCGAGTTGGTCGGACATTTGCGTAAGTACCCCGCCATCGAAAGAGTGGCGCTCCAAGGGACGGAAGTGGCTCGGTTTCGTGCCGGGCCGGTAACCCAATTCAGTATCCAATGCGAAGTTCGGGATTATGACGAAGAATCAGATTATGTCGGACAGCCTGGTTGAGCAGCGTTTACGAGCGCTGGTTGAGCACCGTTGGCGTGCTGGCATCGTTATGACGATAACATTTGCCATAGGGCTTATCACAATTTGGCCCGCCGCCGATGAGTATTCTGCTTTGCGCTCTTATGACGTTGAACTGATTCGTTCTTTGAAGGACGCCAGGACCGAAGCTGCGGATCTCGGAGAGCTAGAAGCCAAGGTGCTATCACAGGAGCAACAACTCGCCAAACTGGAAGCTAAGGCCGTCGACATCGACGACACCTACCATTTTCGGGAGCAACTCATCGAGTTGACCCGGCAGGCGGGCTGTCACCTCCGGCGGCTCGATCTCGGCGTTTCAGAACGTCGTCCATGGCGAAAAGGTGACAACCCACTTGATACCGCGATTCAGAAGACAGACGCTCCGGAGTCTCCGTTTGAATTGCGGACGCAATCGGTTCGGCTGGTTGTGGCAGGGCCCATGGAGGGCGTGGCCGAGTTTGTGAGTCGCATGCAAGAATCGGACAAGTTGATGCACACCATGACGCTTTCCCTGCGATCGGCTACCGGTGGCTCGGAGGATGTCGAGATCGAAATGGAACTACTCTTACTGAATCTTTCGAAGAAGGCGCTGCCCGCCAGAACGTAATTTCGCAAGTAGTTCAATCGATCACATTGCGGGCAAAAAGACTCGAACAAGGACGTGACTTTCGAGATGAGTTGGACACGAAGGACGTTGTCGATCTGAGATAGTACACCAAACGAGCAACTGGCCACCGGGCTTGCCGGCGCGTTGGCCCGGCGGAGCCGATGCGACCCGTGGCGACCAGAGAAGCTTGCCGGGAAGCATAAACCGTGTCATGGGAGGACACATGAGAGCCGTAGGCACAAATCTGAATTGTGCATTCACGGTGTCCCCTGCGCGCATGGTCCGTCGAGTTTGTTGCACGTTTCTTGCTATCTGCTTGATGGCATCCATGTCTCCGACAGCGCTGGCCCAACCGGCGCTCGAAGGCCCCACCAATGGTCTTCCTCCCGAAGTTAGCGAAAAGCTGCTACAGCGGGGCGACTTGACGCTCAACGACGTCACCTTTCGGCAAGCGCTGTTCACGATCAACGAAGTGTGGGGCATCAATATCTTTGCCGCCACCGATGTTGAAGGCACGATTAGCGGCGTGTTTACCGACGCCCCACTTCACGAGATTCTCGACTCGATCCTCATCAGTAACTCTCTCACCTATCGTCCCGTTGGGAATACGCTGGTGGTGATGAAGCTAGAGGACTTGGGCGACTTTAATCCCATGTTCCGCACCGCCACCATCACCTTGCAGGCAGCCAGCCCGCTGGACATATTGCCCGGTGCCGAGATGCTGAAGTCACCACGCGGGAAGATTCAGGCGATCGAGATCTCACGGAGTTTGTTGGTCATCGACTTCGCCGATCGCGTTCAAATGATTCGTGACTTTGCGATGCAAATCGATCAGGTAGCAATGCAGAGCGCGGGGGCTCCCGGCGGGAAGCAACTCAAGATTGGTCATTGGGCTCCGCAGTTCATCAAGGTCGACTCATTGAAGGATCCCGTTGAATCCGTCATCCTCACGAGCCAAATCGGGTTGGAGGGTGCGACAACCGCCCAAGTATCGATTATCACTGCCGAGAATCGCCTAGTCGTCGTTGGCACCGCGCAGGAATTGGCCATGGTCGATCGGGTGGTTCGTCTGATGGACACACCGCGGTTGCAGGTGCGAATCACGGCGCTCATTTACGATGTCAGCCTACAAGACATGGAAAAGCTGGGCATCAACTGGAATCAGGCCGTCAAAGGTCGTGTCAAGGAGGACGGGACAGCCGACCAGTTGTTTTCGATTGACTCCTTGATGCAGGTGCCTGCCGCTGCCGGCGATCCCTCGGGTGTGCTCACGTTCATGAATCTAAGCCGGCAATTCGATCTCACCGCAGTGGTCGATGCCCTGAACGAAATGGATAACACGCAGTTGCTTGCCGATCCATCCGTCACGGTAACCGACCGCAACGAGGCGATGATCGAGATTGTCACCGAGATTCCATTTCAACAGCTCACGCAATCCAGCCTGGGTGGCAACATCGGTACGACGGCATTTCGCAAGGCCGGCGTCACACTAACGGTTACGCCGCACATTGCGAACGATGGCACCATTCTCTTGGAGTGCAAACCTTCGTTTAGCCGTCTGGCGGGCTTTACCGGCGGACAGAGCCCACAACCGATCATCGATACGCGCGAAGCCCATACCACCGTGCGGGTGCGCGATCATCAAACCCTCGTCATCGGCGGACTGCGACAGAGATCGGATATTGGCGACTTCCGTGGGATTCCGGGGCTGAAGAATATCAAGTTCTTTCACATCGGTAAGCTCTTTCGGCATCGCCAAACAACGATTCAAGAAAGTGAATTGATTGTGTTCATCACGCCCGACGTCGTCCCGCTGTCTTACATGGGACAACCTCGGGAGATGCAGTCGTTTGGGTACGGCAATCAGCACCTGGATGGGATTCCGCCGGGAGGCTGTGCTCCATTCCCACCTCCCAGAGGCTCGTCGGTTCCGATCGAAATACTCGATCCGAACCACAACCCCCATGCAATGCCGCCGGGTGAGATGTTGCCGATTCCAGACCCGAACCCCGTGCCTGCTGGCCCGCCGACGATCGACGAACAAGCCCGACGGTTGCAAGTACCACAACAGCCAGGGAATCCTCTGCGGATGCAGGCACCATTAAACACGACGGAAAACCCTGCGAACGGAACGATCGTACATCGACTTCCGATGAATCAGGCGCAGCAAGGTGCTCAACGTCAGCAGATCGCCGCCAGACGACGATATCCGCTGGGGCCGGCGCAAGGCAACCAGCAGGTTCCGCTGCCGGCGGTCGCTCAGCAGCCATTTGTGCCATCCGAGGCGCATCGCATCAATGTCGCGCAACGCCCTGACCGTCCCGCGTCGATTCGGCCAAGGTAGGCTCCATGGCATGAAGCGCGCGATAGAATTTCAATTGAACCGCTACGATTTGTCTTCGGCATCCGTGGCTTCGCGAGGAGCGGAATTCGTGTTCTTCGGGACTATGTCGGCAGCCCCATAGCGCCGCTCGAAGAGAGACTCAGTCCAGCGAATACGTCCTCGTTGCAGGATGACCCTCGGCGGAGAGATCTCAATAATCTTCACGCCGTTCCATTCTTCCCCTTCTGCCAAGGGTGCCAAACGGTCGTCCATGGCGAGTAGCACCCGAGCTTGTCCGTTATTGGTGAAGCCCTTTAGTTTAAGGACGCCGCCGGTCGACTCAAGCAAGCCGGACCGCGCAATTTGTTCGACGTTGGGCTGTTGGAAGGGATTGGCACGGTGCGGGTAAGGCGATTCGTAGGCTGGTTCTGATTGTTGCTCTTCCTCACGCAACGCCACCTCTTTCAGAGACGATTCTTCGTCGACTACGGCAAGCACATCGGTGGATTGGGGGGGGCTTAATCCGTTGTCAGAATTGAGAGGCGCGGCCTCAGCCGGGATGGGTAGAGAGGATGGTGCCGCACTTTCTTGTG
>CAZNXE010000016.1:0-27274 GCA_964576465.1 uncultured Planctomycetaceae bacterium | reverse complement strand
CGCGACGAGCACTGAGGTAAGTGCAACCCACACAAAGGGCGTTGTTCTTTGAAACATCATTGGTGGTTGCACCATGGCTTGTCTGGTTGACGGACTAAGAGCCCGCAGTTGCTTCAACTTCATCGGGATGCTGTGACTGCACTTCGGCATCAATAGTTTCGTTGTCGGTGCCGTTGCTTTCATGCAAAGACTGCCTCACGAAGATCTGGAGAATGCATTGCAGTGCCATGATCAGATCGGTGGTGGTTAGCACTCCGCAAAGTTGACCGTTTTCGACGACGGGCAGGCAAGAGATACGTCGATTGACCAGCAGCGTGACGGCCGGGGTAATCGGCGAATGAGGCGATACCGTGAAGGGGTCGGGCGTCATGATCTGCGACGCACGCTTTCCACTCCGGTTCTGCAGGTCACGATCGCTAATCATCCCGAGCACCGCGCCCTTGCCGTCGACAACGATCACGTGTCGTAGCGATTGGTTATGAATCAACGCTTCGACTTCAGAGCGGGGTTCGTTCGCTTCAATCGTACACAGATTGCGGGACATTAGCTTTCCCACTTCGATCTCACCGCGCGCCGTGCCTGTCCAGTCGCCGGATAGAATCTTCAAGATCTCCTGACGTTTCTCGAAGACGCGTTTCGACAGGTCCTCCACGTCTTGTTCATCGAGTGCATCGTCGAATCGTCCGGCGCGTCTCGCCAAGATGCGCCGATAATAAAGCCGATACCAAACCAACCAACCGATGATGATGCCGACCGCGCCCAGCGCGAATTGATATACGTCGGGAGATGTTTGCCCGATGGCGGGGCTCTTCGTAAGCACTGGCGACAGTTCGATTGTCGTGGATGCCAACTCCGGAAGATTCGCGGTGATCTGGCCGTGGTCCAAGGCAAGTCGTTGGAACGTTGCATCGGTAACAGCACCTAGAAACTCGACCGCTCCAATCCCACACGCAGCAATGAGCGTTAGAAACAGGGCGTACTCAACCGATGCTTTGCCGCTGCTCTCGCAAAAAAATCGACGCACGGCAACACGCGCGCACGCCCGGCTGTTTCGGGCAACTGTGGCATGAATCGCGTTGACTGGGTTCCACATAGCAATCCAACTCTGGCACGTTGATGGATGGTACGGATCACGAGATGCGATCGGAGAATGAGTTCCCTGAAGAAAGATACGTTACAGAAGGTATCGCTCAGGCATGAAACGACGTGACCGTTACGACCGGCACATGCGCTAGGATCAGCCGTGGGCGCGTCCTGATACGCTCATTCGGCAGGCGGAATACGTCGGAGCGTGAAGTATGCCTCGGCTGGAAAGAAATCTTCGGCAAGGTTGCTCAGGTGAATGGCGTACACAAAGCCTTCTCGCAGTTCCCGTAGATCGACATTCGCTTGACGCCCATCGGCAGAGAGTGTCGCCCGGTCGACACGTTCTTCACGACGGTCCATGTCGTCGCCGCCGTATGCCGGCGTCGACTTGCGGCGATACGACTCGACATGGTAGTTGGTCACATCGGTGCCAGGGGATTTCTTGATGGGTGTTGTAAATCGAATTGCAAAGCCTTTCGCGGTGGCGCGCACTTCAGCAATCCCCGGCGGAAGATCAGCGGTTGGTCGAAGTCGGACAATCGAACCGATATTGGTTCCACCCCCCCAGCCGCTATCGCGAATGTTCCCCACATAGACGTCACCATCGGGTGCCACACCGCAAACAAGCGGGCCTTGCAACGACGGTTCGCCTTCGCGCGGTGTTCGGCTGAACGGATAGGCCGCTCCTTGGTACACATCGCCCACACGCTGCAAACTCATGCGAATTAAGCGACGCGTGTCGTATTCGCAGCCAAGCAAGTGTCCCTCGAAGGGGCCGAACAGCGTGTCGCCCTGTTCGTCATGTTTTGCATCAGGGGTGTCGAGGAAACAGATCCCATTCACACTCCGCGTCCAGGGATGAGGAATCTCAATGGCCGAGGAGCGTCCCAACGGCGACACGCCTGCATCACGTTCCAGCTTGTTGACGAATCCATATCGGGCACCTTTCACCAGCCAATTCAACTCGTTGAAGGGGTTGTAGTTTCCTTGGTTGTCGGTGGCGAATAGCTCGTCACTACGATTCAACGCCAGCCCCATTGGAAATCTCAGCCCTGCGCAGATCGTCTCAATCGCGTAGCTGCGAGGATTGCCGCTGGAGGGCTTCCGCGGCACGAGCCTGAGCGCGGTACCGCGATGCCTGGCGGCGGCGGTGCTGCGATCGTCTTGCTGACATGGCAATGCCACGTAGTAACGCCCTTGCGAATCCTTGGGCAATCCCACGACCCAGTCGTGGTAGTCAACCGTGTGTCCCCAGCCCGAGGCCAACACTTCCGTACGATCGGCGTGCCCGTCGCCGTCATCGTCCCAAAGCCGTAGCAGGGCACTCTTGGTGATGCAATCGATCGACGATGGCCCGGAATTTGCCACGCCATAAGGGGCCGCCAACTCGTCACTATACGGCAAGATCTCATCTTCCAGACCATCGTCGTCCGTGTCTCGTGCCAACCACACGCGACCCTTCAACGAAGAGACGATCAGCGTTCCATCATCTTTCCAGGCGAATCCTGTCGGCATCATCTCATTGGTCAGTGGCAATTCAGTAGACGTATAGCCTGGGATGATGTCGAGATCGACCGGTTCGATGGCCAACGCAGGAAGCGGCGCGGCAAGGAATTGATCGACAGGGAGATCCGTCAGATAACGCAAGGTTATACGCATCGCGCTGCCATCGCTCTCCGTGGAGACAACATGAACTGTTCGGTCATCGTCTGCCGTGAAGCGACTGTTGGCTGGGGCAACGAGTTGAATGTCGACGTTCGATTTGCCAGATGCGAGATGCAAGACACGACGCGTGTCGTCGATCGCAATCTCGGCAGCATCAAGACCAAGCAGGGGCTTGAACCTCATGCTCGCGCCAACAGGAATATCGTCAATCTGGATCGAGCGTTGAAAGCCACTTATCCCCGTCGCATCGTCTGCGAGGTAAATCGGTGTCAGTTCTTGAGTGACGTTCAGTTGTGTCGGCGAGAGGGTTGTCGACTCAAATCTCAGACGGTATTTCCAACGTACACCGCCGCCAATGTGCTCGAAGTTGTCGAATTCACACAGAAACTGACCTTGGGGTTGCGGTTCATGGACGTTGCCATCCTTTGCAATGAGAATCTCACTTTCTCCATTGCTGGCATGCAGAACAGGCGTTCCGTTGGCCTCCCAATACCACGTCTTACCCTCGGTTCGCTGTGCGGCAGTATCGCCGATCCACCAGCCGGTGAGATGATGCTTCTCGAGGTCGAAGAGAATCGAGTGGCGATTTGGCAAGCCGATCAACAGCGGCTTGATGAAGTGTCGATCGCCGACGCGCATGACGTCGGTCAGCACATGGGCGTCTTCCGTATGGTCACCGGTATTGGTCGACCGAACGATGCGCAATGCGCCGGGCGGGGGCGGCTCGAAGCCCTGCTGATTCAGCACGTGCCATACGGCCTCTAGTTGTGCATTCAGATCGTTGTCCAGCACACCATGTACGGCAAGCTGAATCGAGGGCATCTCCATCTTCGGCACGATCCGCGCCGGATTGCGAACCCAACGGTCGAACCACGTCCGGCGAATGTGCTTTCCAAGCAGCGACAGGTTCGTGCCGCGGGCGTTGAGTGCGACATTCTTGGGTACCACTGAACCAACTTGGTGACAGCTTGTGCAACCAAATCCGTCGGAGGTGACCAGTCGCCGCCCTGCCAATTCGAGTGCGGTTTCATCGGGCCGTTGGTCATTAGCTACCGTGCGTGGCGGGATGCGATCGGTCGCGATGAAATAGCAGACCAATGCCTGAAGTTCCTCATCAGACATTGCGAACCGTGGCATGCGAACAGCCAGCCACGGGCGACGAGCAGGTGCTTTCGTCGAAATCGCTTGGGCAAGAGCCTCACTGGTAAGTTTGTCTCCCACGCCAGTCAACGCGGGCGGGGTCAACGTCGGCAACTGCGGGGCGAACTCAGGGTGAGCCGCGATCAATGCCGGCAGCTTCGCCGCGATGCCCTGCTGCCAATCTCGGGCGTGACATGCCAGACAATTGCGCTGGGCGAGAATCGTTTCACCAGACGATGGAAGGTCGAGATGTTGTCTTTGTTGCGTGATATGTTCTCGCACGGCTTCGGCGTCTGCTGGCGCGAGATCGTAGCTGGGCCGTTTCTTGTTGCCGTTCGCCGGCGTTAAACAACTCGCGTCCCAATCGATCACATCTGGCAGCGCAACGGGTAAGAATGCTTCTTCAGACTCCGACGAATGCCCTAGCTCATGACAAGCGTTGCAGCGGTTGGCAATCAGAAGCTCGCTACCACGGTCTTGAACTGCCTGATCGCTCAGATCTAGCGGCGGGAAGTCATCCTTGCGTTCGGTATCCTCCAAGGTAAGCAAGTACGCTGCCAAATCCGTCCGTTCTTCTGAAGAGAGCGGGAAGATTGGCATGCGGTGGTTTGGAATCAAGTCCGAGGGTTGTTCGAGCCATCGTGAAAAAAACGATGCCGGACGCTTCGACGCAATGTTCTTCAAAGAGCTGCCGTCGTACAGTCTGCGGGGCGAATCAAAATCGATATCGTGGCAAGCCTGACAGCCGACGGTGCGAAAGAGCTGCTCTCCATGCGCTGCATCGGCTTCTTGTTCTGGGACGTTGGCGGCTGAGTGTGAAGCTGAGTTGGCGATCAAGTAAGTGGCCATCGCGCGGGCGTCAGTGGGCAAAACATCAAACGACGGCATTCGACTTGTCGAGCCTGGCTCGGAATTGGAGTCGCGTGCGCCCGACGCATGGCGAGGTTCGCTGATCCACCGCACGAGCCAACTCTCGAAGATGTTTCCCTGCAAGTGTGTCAGCGCCGGCGCCTCACGACGTCTTGTGCCCTCATCGACTGCGTGGCATGCGAGACAGCCCAAGGCATCGACAAGTTCATGACCACGCTCGATCGTCGATCTCGGCGTATTGCCTGCCTTGTGAAACAGCGCGGAAGGCGGGATGGGTTCCAGTTGGAAGTTCGGGCCCTCCCAATGGGACTTGAGCACCGGTTCCTTGTCGCCTGGCTCATAGATCAAGTCGATCGCATGATAGCCGTAGTCGAACTCAATGGGTTCGGTTGTCAGCCACCGTGGGCGATCGGAAGTCTCCTCGATCTGAATTTGACCGTTCATCGATAGGCGAATTGTGCCGCAAATGTAGAAGTGCAGTCGGTACTCACCAGGGACGAGCGTCAAGAGCTGCCCCGTCCAACGCACCGATCCCTGGGGATCAACCGAATGCCCTCCACCGGCATGGTCAATTAGTAAACGACGGTCAAGTTGTTCAACCGCCCTGCCCTGCTGATCACGATGCAATGCCACGATCCCCGGGCGCCATGGATCGAAATCATCGTCGTCGTCATCGGCTTCTTGCGTGTCGATGCCTTCAGTATTGTTGACAGGGTCGGCAAAGGCGATGTTGGATTCGCACAGCTCCGTGAGACCAATCCATGCGAGGCTAAGTATGATGAACGACGAAGCGATTCCGCGTCGAATGCAAATAGACATAGGAGTTGGCGCTTGTGGTCGGATACTCAAAGGTGCTTCTCGAAGGGGTGATCGAAGGCGAACCTATTGCGGAATCTCTCGCTCGAGCGCCCAATCGATGGCGTTGACCAAGAGACGCTGGAATGCTGGCAGTTTGAAGTCGGCGGGGCTGCCCAGCGACGTGTAAAAGATGCGGCCACCGTGATAAGCATTGGTCCAGGCGATCACCTCTTCGTGATCCGTGCCTTCGATCCTTCCCTGCAACAACGGGGTCGCGCTGCTTGCCAGATCGCGACTCTTATACAGGTGCGACGTAACGGGAAACGGCTTCTTGGGAAAGCCTCGCAAGATTGGATGATCTTCAACCCCATCGATCACGCGTACGATCGTCGGCGGATCATTCGGCGGCTTGTTGCCATAGTGGTTCTGATAGTCACCCCCGAGAACCTCGATATCGAATGTGACCCAATCGGCGTGACCTGGTTCAGGCGGTTTCTTGCGGTCGAATGCGTGGCTGGCTGTGCGAATGCCGACGAGCGGTTTGCCAGCATGTAGATACTTGCGTATCCGTTCCAACTGCGCGGTCTTCGGCGTTCGCCGGCGCACACTCAGTACGATCAGGTCTGCATCGTCGAGAGCTTTGAGCCCTGGGAAATCGTCGGGGTCGTCGGGATTGACATGGACCATCGTCGTGCGAATACCACGAGGTTGTAACTGCCGGGTGGCGAACTCTGGCAGCGTCTTCTGCGTGTCATACTCTTGTTCGCCGATGATGAACACAATGTGTGGCGGTGATGTTTCATCCGCGCCGTGGGCACCATGCCAAGTCGTGACGATTGCCATGCACATCGCGGTGATCGAGACGATGGTTCTCAATGTTGTTCGTCTGGCAGTCATGCTTGCAAATCCCAAGAGTTGCCTTGAGTCGAATCGTTCGCTCCAAGGGTTCGATTATAGCTGACGGAATCCAACGGTTCCGAACCAGTGCGCAACCCTTTAGACGTCGTTGAGAACCTGCCGAATCACCGTCTTCATGCGGGCTTCACTTCCCGGGTCGACCCAGCACCACGTTCCTAGGTTTGAATCACGTTCTTCCCAAGCCTGCTCCGTGGGAATATAGCCAGGGCCACACTCGCCGTAGCCTGCCACGACAACAAACGAATCGGGACGGAGTTGTTGGGCGTAAAGTTGGAATTCGACATACGACTCCGCCGGAAGCAGCAAGAACTGCGCGGGCCCAAAATCCAGCAGCGGCACATCAATCGGCACATCTGCCGCCACGCGTTGTCGCCAACTCAAGCCGAGTGCCGCCAAGACCTGAGTGGCAACCGATGCTTCAGAGGTCAGTTGCTTCTCGTAGTCCGCGCTCAAGTGACCCTCGGACGAGCGGGGCTCTAGTCGCAGATCGCGTGCTCGAAAGTTTATCTGTTCAAGCGGCACGCGTCGCGTGGCATCCCACGCCAAACGCATTCCTTGGTGAAGTCGAGAGGCGAGCACCGGGCGATTTGAGGGCGACCCATCATTGTACTTTCCTGCCGTTACATTCCCGCTACAACCCGACAGATAAACCTGATGAACGTTTGCGTCATCTTGTCGGCGAAGGTGTCGCGCGATTCCCACGAAATCACACGACACACCGCCCTGCCCGTAGTAGCTCATCGGATGCACCGAATAACAACTCACCGCTGCTAGCGGTTGTTGGCCATCCCAAAAGCTGAGCGTCTTGACCCAGGGGTCGATTGTGCCCTTGGGTGCTTCCCGCGCTTCACGGTCAAGGGTTGCACTTCCTCGATCGAAACGGATCTTTCCAGATGAGTCGATATAGCGGCGATTCGAGGTAACACCCTCGACCTTCGCATTGCCAAGCCCTAAATGTGTCACGTCCACAGCTTTGTGCATTGCTTTTTTCACGGCGTCGGCAACGCGCTGCACTGCCTGTGCGTGAAATTCGTTATTGCAGATTTCAACTTCAAGCTTGCGCGAGGCGACGATTCGTTGTGCGGCAAGGTCGCTAAGCGGTGCGTCGTGCTGATGGACCGACGACAGCAAGACGCGAGAGGGAGTTGTTTCCGCCGCCGCGGCAAGTGCTACGCGCCATGCCGAGAACGCGTCGTTGCGAATCTCGCACCAGTCGACCGCGGCAATGACCACCGGGTCGTCATTTCCGAAGATCACCACGCCATGGGCAGACAACGGGTCGTCAACGCTTCGCGCGGGCTGCCGCAGCCCTGCCAGCAGTGGATGGCCCAGCGGTGGCGTGACATCGGCCGAAAATCGGGCGATGCGGAATCGTTGTTTGGGCGGAGCGGCCCATGCGTGGGCGGCTAACATGCTGGCAGACCAAGCACCTGCCATGCCAAGGGCTTCGCGACGATTGATCCAATCGTTCATGAGATGTGGCCTTCTCTGGTTCGATGGGAGGATTCTTGTACAGAATCTATTCCCACCGTGCCACAAAGTCCAATCGGGCCGAAGTGCGCTTCTTAGGCGTGCGGCAAATAAGAACGTACCAATCCCAACCCGACGCGTAAGCGAGGGAGTGCAGTGTATTACCGGTTGGTCCCTCGCTCACGCGTCGGGTTGGGATATTCTCATTCGCCGCTCGCCTTAGCCCGAATGATTCATGAGCGATCTGCTGCGGAGCCCTAAGTCGGCCAACTTCTATCGAGGAGAACCAACACGGTCCGGGAATAAGAAAAACAGCAGAGCAGAGCATTGCTCCACCCTACTGTTCATTGTCCGTGGAACAATGTTTTCTAAACCAGCGATGCGGTCTTTCGGCGACGCCACTTGCACACTCCAAGGGTAAAGATCCCCATGAGAGCAAGTGCCACACTGCTTGGCTCCGGGACCGCTTGCGCGCTGCCAAACAACATGCGATCGACGACCGCTACGGAAGTGCCCGGAGTACTGGTGAAACGACCGAAACCCTCCGTGCTTGCATCGTCTTCAAACGTGGAATAATCGAAGGTTCCCAACAACGCGCCATCGAGGAAGGCTCGCACACGCATCGTTCCGCCGTCGTCATATTTGTCCACGCGATAAGTACGGAACACACCATCGCGGAGATCGGTGGTTCCCAGAGAAAAGAGTTCCCCGGCTCCACTAGCGATGGAAAAGCCAAGCGTTCCATCAGTCGGATTCCAGTTGAGCATCACGGTCTTTCCATTCCCGCTGCCTTCTGAGCGAACACCAAATAGTAGTTGCTGACTTGCCGTCCCGGTCATCGAATCAATCTGCATTTCGAGGACGTAGGACCAAGTTGTCTCTGTAGGATCGGCAAGAAATGAGGCATCGCCATAGGTCTTATTGACCCCGATCCGTCCGGAAATGCTGTTATCAGTGAACTCAGCCAGCCCTGCACTGGGGGCATTCGGCGAAATCGATAATCCGCCGGTGGTGACGACCGTCCAAGTGTCCTGTCCTACTGGTGGAGTGCCACTGGCGGGATCATAGGATCCGTCGTAGGAGAAGAAATCCGTCACGGGCAAAATTGCCGCGACCGTTGGCTGGGCAGCAACCAACATCGCGACGATCGTCGCGGTCACGCTCACTGCGTGATAGACAGATTTCAAATCGAACGTGGCCATACTTTTCATGAGGTCGTCTCCGGAATAACTAGACATTGTTCGTGGTTGTAAGGCGAGTGGCAGAAATGTTTTTACCGTAGCATGGGACCTCGTCCCGTGTATTCCGTGGGTTCTACACGGGACGAGATCCCATGCTACGGTAGTTTTCTATCTGCCACTCGCCTAAATACATGAGAGGTACACACTTGTTTCATGTGTCCAGATAGACAGGCGCTGATTCATCGAGGGAAGAAACCGCTCGCGCCGTTGGAATGACCGAAAGCACCGTCACATCGTGAACACAGATGGAGATTAGACGCGAACGACAACGCTGTCATTCAGATTGAGCGTAAAAAACACTCAGAGATGTTGTCACGCCTGGCCAGCTAGCGACGGTGTTGTTGCCGATAGGTGCCGGGTGTTATGCCGATCTCACGCTTGAAGACCTCGGCCATGTATTGAGGGTGCGTGAACCCGGCTTGTTCGGCGATGGTGTGTTGCGGAAGGTCGGTTTCTTCCAGCAGTTGCTTGACCCGATTGAGGCGCACTCGGGTGATTTCGGCTTGGGGCGAACGGCCCAACACCTTGCGCATTCGCCGCTCCAAGGCACTGCGCGAAATGAGGATTACTTCCAGGACATCTTTGATGGAAATTGCGTTGCACGCTTGCTCGCGAATGAACCGGATTGCGGTGGCAATATCCTGGTCTTCGGTAACGAACACATCGGAGCTTTCCCGTGTGACAATTCCGAACGGCTTGATCAACAGCGGCTCGCTAGGCACGGGCTCTCCGGCCATCATTCGGTCCAACAACGCCGCGGCTTCATAGCCCATGCGATCGGCATTGGGACGCACGCTCGACAGCGGCGGGGTCGACATCGCGCAGAGCGATTCATCGTCCTCGACACCGACCACCGCGGCCTGCTCGGGTACCGACACTTTGGCTTTTGCGCAGGCCTCCAATAGCTGGAAACCGAGTTGGTCGGTACAGGCCATTAAACCCGCTGGTTTAGGGAGTTTCTTGACCCAATTGGCTAGGTCATCCAATTGATCTTCCCAGCCGTTGGGCGCTTCTTCGTGCTCGACCGTGAACTTCTCGTGGCATGCGAATCCGGCCTGCTTCAGACGTCCAACAAAATCCTGACATCGCTGTCGGAAGTATTCCTCGGAGTCGAGTGCGTAGACACCAAAATGCTGGTATCCGCGCTCCAGAAAATGTTCGGCGATGTCGCTTCCCAGGGCGTGATTGTCGACGCCGATATACGGAAAGTCGGGTAGTAGCTTGGGGGCTCGAAGCTCAACGACCGGCACTTGTGCTGCACGAACCGCGTCGGCCAACGCCTGGCTGCCAGTTCGTGTCAGAATACCTTGGCCCTGCCACTGATGCAGCCAGCGTGGAGGGGGCGATTCCAGCGTTCGGCGTTCCATTGTAATCGCCCAAGGGCCGTGCTCAGAGATGTATCGTTTGACTCCGCGCAATAGCTCTCGTCCGTAGGAGCGTGACGTTTCGATTAGCAGCCCAACATGTGGCGTTTCACGGTGCATCGAGGATCAATTCTTCTATGTCGTTACTGGTCGGTTCAGTTGCATGTGCGATCGTACCATCGCGGGTCGGCAATGCGAGTGGGCATCTCAAAGTTGATTTGCCAGACTGGTCAGAGCCAGCCCGTGTGGCTAACATGCCAGTGGACTAGGAAGCTGTCATGCACAGGACTTCGTGACGATTGGTCCGATCGTTCATCACGCGTGGCAGATTTGGTTCCGCAAGTGTAACTCGATCGTTTACAATAGCGTGTTGCTGTCCAATGAATGAGTGACATGTTCGTTGTGAAAATCAACAAGGAGTTCTAGTTTGATCAGCCTCCATACGAATCGAAGACAGTTTCTTGGACAATCGATCGGAACGCTTGCCGGTGCCATGGCGGCACCGTATGTGTTCACCGCCGATGCCGAAGCGCGGATGCGGCGACAAGAGAAGAGTGACGGCTTTCGCATCGGCGCCATCGGCATGCGCTATCAAGGCTCGGTCATCGCTCACAAGGCGGTTGACCATGCGGAGGTCGTTGCCATTTGCGACGTCGACCGAGAGATCGCTGAAAAGGCGCGTGATGATTTCGGCGGCAAAGCCGATCTTTATGAAGACTATCGCGCGATGCTCGACCGTAAGGATATCGACGTCATCACCATCGGCACTCCCGATCACTGGCACACGGCAATGCTCATCGACGCCTGCCGCGCTGGGAAGGATGTGTACTGCGAGAAGCCGCTGACACTGACCATCGACGAAGGCAAGTTGATCAATCGAGTGGTCCAGGAAACCGGCGCCATTGTGCAGGTTGGCACATGGCAACGGAGCGATGAGCGGTTTCGGCTGGCATGCGAGTTGGTGCAAGCGGGACGAATTGGCAAATTGCGGAAGGTGACCGTCGTACTGGGCAAGAATAAAACCGGCGGTCCCTTTCAGCCAGTCGACCCGCCGTCGCACTTGAATTGGGATCGCTGGCAGGGCCAGACACCCGCGGTGCCGTACATTGCTGAACGTTGTCACTACACGTTTCGCTGGTGGTACGAATACTCAGGAGGTCAGGTTACCGACTGGGGCGCGCATCATCTCGATATCGCCCAATGGGGTTCCGGACAGCAACTCTCCGGTCCCACCGAAATCGACGGCAAGGCGGTCTTTCCCGATGTTCACAACGGCTACAACGTGGCGCTAGATTTTGAGGCACGCTTCACCTATGGCAATGGCGTGGTGATGGAGTTGGCGGATCACGGTCGCAATGGTGTGATGTTCGAGGGGGACGAAGGACGCGTCTTCGTGAATCGCGGGACGGTTTCGGGGACACCCGTCGAGCAACTTGCCGAGAATCCGTTGGCCCGCGAAGACTTTCAGCTTTACGCTCACGATAACCTCACCCGACCGCCCCGGGCCGGGAAGCTCGATGCCATCATCAATCATATGGGCAACTTCTTCGACTGCGTTCGTTCGCGAGAACAACCGTTGGCTCATGTTGTCTGCCAGCATCGATCGGTCAGTGTCTGCCACCTGGCAAACATCTCCATGCGTCTTGGACGCAAATTGCAGTGGAATCCAGAGCAAGAGAAATTTGTCGGTGACGATGAGGCCAACCAGTGGTTATCGCGCGATCGGCGTGAAGGTTTCGAGGTCACCGTTTGACCGCACATACAAAGAATTGATTCAACAGCAACAACCACAGTGCATCGGCAAGAAGCTGAGGGGGCAGAGGTCCGGCAAGTTTGTAACCCTGCGTAACGCTTTCAAGGAGTGTTTGCAATGAGCACGGCAGCAAGTCAAATCACCGAAGCTCACCGGAAGCAATTCCGAGACGAAGGATATTTTGTCCTCGAACGGGCCGTGCCCGAGGAACATTTGGAAATCGTGCGCGGGGCCTGCGATCATCTGATTGACCTGATGCACCAGGAAATGGACCGACTGGGTACCGATCATATTCATATCAGTCATCGCAATCAGCGGTATCACATTGCCAAACGATACGCCGAGGCCCCGCGTCTTAGCGAGTATGTGTTCAGCGAGCTGATGGCCGATATTTGCCGGGCGACGATTGGGGAGATGGCCTACCTGTTCTACGATCAATATGTCGTGAAGGCCGCTGAAAAGGGAATTTCGTTCTCCTGGCATCAAGACTCCGGCTATCTCGGTTTCCCGCACACGCCGTATATCACCGTCTGGATGGCCGTCGATGACATGAGCGAGGCCAACGGAACCGCCTACGTGATGCCGTATTCGACCATTGGCATACGTACACTCGTCGAGCATCTTCGTGATCCCGAGACCGGCGACAAGACGGGCTACTTCGGAAAAGAGCCGGGCATTCCGGCGATCGTGCCGGCGGGAAGTGTCGTGGTATTCAGCTCACTCACATTCCACCGCAGCGGCCAGAATACGACCGACCGCATGCGCAGGGCCTATGTAACGCAATACTCTCCGCAGCCGATCATCAAGCCCGATGGCAGCGGTCCGATGCACTTGGCGGTGCCCTTCCTCGATCAAGGTAAGATCGTGACACCAAGCGACCCGCCGGAGTGAATGTACTTATCGGCGTTCAGCACGGTGACCCTTTGAATCAGTGAAACGCATTCTTCCCTGACAAGACTGAGGTGTTCATGTCCATGATCGAACAACGCATCGACCGCCGCACATTTTGCCGTGGTGTGGTGGGGGCTCTTGCTGGTTCGTCACTGGCGCTCCATCAGGCGATCGCCGCCGACGACGCGTTCAAACTGAACTACATCTTGGCCTCTAGCATGTACGGCACGACGTCGCTCGATGCGATTCTGCCGGAAGTTCGCAAGGTTGGCGCCGATGCAATCGATATCTGGCCGCTTCGCCACGGGAACCAACGCGAACAAATGGACGAGATGGGCCATGATGTGTTCGCCGAGAAACTGGCTGCACACGAAGTGCAACTCGGGATGTTCACGCGTTACGATCTCGGGCCGTGGAAACTGGCCTCGGAGATGCCTATCGCAAAACGTTTCGGCGCCAAGTTGATCATCTGCGGAAGTGGCGGACCTAAGGGGCTCAGCGGGCAGGAACTAAAGACTGCCGTTGGCCAGTTTATCGAGCGGCTGAAGCCCCATGTCGAGGTCGCGGCTTCTCACGGGGTCACGATTGGGATCGAGAATCACGCCAACGCGTTGATCGACTCCGCCGATTCGCTGCGATATTTTTCGGAGCTTGCTCCAGAAGGCCCTGTGGGCATCGCAATGGCCCCCTACCACTTGCCTCAAGACACGCAAGTGCTTGCCGGACTGATTCGCGATTTGGGCCCCAAGCTGGTTCACTTCTACGCCTGGGAGCATGGGATGGGCTGCATGACCAAGCTGCCGAAAGAACAAGAATTGCTGCAAATGCCGGGTCGTGGTTCGCTCGACTTTGTTCCGCTGATGGCAGCGCTCAAGCAAATCAACTTCCGCGGATGGACCGAAGTGTTCATGCACCCGGTGCCCCGGGGCATCCCAATTCTCGAACCAACCTCGGCGGTAACCGAAGAAATCAATCGAGCACGACGCTACCTCGAAGAGTGCCGTTCGACGGTCTAGCCGTGGTGGATCGAATTGCTCGATCGGTCGGTTCCGCCGACTCTCGATGGCTGCCTAAAGTTCAGACCCGCAGAACTTACAGCAGACGGCGTCCCGGTCGTGTCCTTGACGGCCGCAACTCGAGCAGGCCGTGTCGTTGATCGATCGCTGTCGGGCAATTTCGGCCGAGAATATGCCGGTTGGCACAATGATGATGCTGTAGCCAACAATCATCGCCACCGCCGCGAGTGCTTGACCCAGAGGGGTTATCGGATGGATGTCGCCGTAGCCCACCGTGGTCATTGTGACGACGGCCCAGTAGATGCCGCTGGGGATACTGTCGAATTCATCGTTCACCGGACCTTCGATCAGGTACATCAGCGATCCCATGATGAGCATCATCGAAGCGACGCCAACCAGAAAGACGGTAATCTTTGTGCGTGTTGCACGAATGGTGTGCATCAAAGCTTCGGCTTCACTGAGATGTCGGGCCAGCTTGAAGACCCGAAATACGCGCAGCAGTCTCAGGGTGCGAATTACCAATAGCGATTGCGACCCTACGAATATCAGGCTGAGGTAGGTCGGGATCGTGGCCAGCAGATCGACAATCCCGAAGAAGCTTGTGGCATATTTGCGAGGGTGGCGGACGGACAGCAAACGGAGTATGTACTCCACGGTGAAGAGCACCGTGAAGAACCATTCCGTAACGATTAGTAGGGTGCCGCACGCCACGCGAATCCAACTGACGCTCTCGAGTATCACGGCTAACACGCTGACCACGATCGCGATCAGAAGGACGACATCGAAGGCCTTCCCCGCAGGGGTATCGGCCTCGAAAATTACTTCATGCAGACGCTCGCGCCAGGGGGCAAGTGGCGGTGGTTGTTGTTCATCCATGACGCGATGGCCTACTCGGCAGCAATCAACGGGCTGCTAAGATTCGACAAGGGATCCGAAACGCACGATTGAATCGAAATCCTACCATCCATCCGCCGCAGAGTGGAGATCAATAAGGCGTGCGGCAGATAAGAACGTACCAATCACAACCCGACGCGTAAGCGAGGGAACGCAGCGCATTATCGGTTGGCCCCTCGCTCACGCGTCCTCTTGGTATATTCTCATTCGCCGCTTGCCTAAGCCCTGCGGCACAATGGAACGAAAAAACGCGGCGTCGCCGAGGCACATCTGCAAACCTCGACGACGCTCGCGCAGGGCATTGACTGCTTTGTAAGGTGTTTCGCATCTTTAGATCACGCCGGCGTTTCGGCCTGCCTGCTCCAGGCACCGGAGTGCTTCGACGAGCTGTTCACGGGTGTGGTTGGCTGTGAGGCTAATTCGCAGGCGTTCGCTTCCCTTGGCCACCGCGGGAAAGATCACCGAATTGATGCAGATATTGTTGCGGTGAAGTTCCAGCGTCATTTGTTGCATGGCTTCCATCGATCCGATGATCACCGGGATAATCGGGCTTGGCTCATCGCTGACCCGAAAACCCAAACGTTTCAGTTCAGAATGCATGAAGCGGCAGTTTTCCCAAAGCTGTTTACACCGCTGCGGCTCGTCCTGAATCACATCCAACGCGGCACATGCGGCGGCCATGACTGGCGGCGAAGGGGCGGTGGAGAACATGGCCGAACGAGCAAAGAAGCGAATGTAGGTAATCAAATCGTGATCTCCGGCCACAAAACCGCCACAGCACCCGATGGCCTTGGAAAGCGTGCCGACGACCAGATCGATCTGTCCTTCAAGCCCGAAGTAGGCTGCCGCGCCACCTCCGGGAAGTACGCCCGTGGAGTGTGCCTCGTCAACCAGCAACATGGCATCGTGCTTGCGACACACCTTCAGGATTTCATCGACCGGTGCGATGTCGCCGTCCATGCTGTAGATGCCTTCGATCGCCACCAGCTTCGTGCCGTAGCTTCCGCAGCGTGACAGAACCCGATCGAGATGCTCGGCGTCGCTGTGCTTGAATACTTTGACGTTTGCACCTGAGAGCTTGGCACCGTCAACCATGCTGGCGTGAGCCAGTCGATCGACGATCACGACGTCGTGCTTGCCGACCACCGCGGAGATGACGCCAACATTTGCTGAGTAGCCGGTCGAGAAGACGCAGGCGTCCTCTGTGTTTTTGAACTTGGCCAGTTTGGCTTCCAGTTCTTTCGTCACCGGGTAAGTGCCGGCCAACAGCGGTGAACTTCCCGATCCGACACCATACTTCGTGGCGGCATCACGGGCGGCCGCAACGCATTTTGGATGCGTGGACAAACCAAGATAGTTGTTCGATGCCATCATGATCATTTGTCGTTCGCCGTCCTCGTGCGGATAGTCGACCATCACCTCCGCGTCGGTCCCTTCGAGCAATACGCGACCGTAGAGGTTTTGGCCTCGCTCAGAGAGCTGTTGCACGCTGGCGGTAAACAGGGCCGCCGATTCACGAATGCCCAGACCATTGTCCCGGGCCCGCATGATTTCGTGCAGTGAAGTGACCTTGGTGGGTGAATTATCTTTTCTCGTCTTCGGTGGCACGGCGATGGCTGTCGTGGCCACACTCGGCGTCTCTTGCATTGCGTAAAACATGGTTTGCTCCAATATGCACTGCGGTTGAATGGTCGTTTGTTTGTGATGGGGTGGCTTGTCTTGCTCACCCATCATGCAGGGCGTGAAGCGTCATTCTTTGTTACGACGACTGTTGCCGGGAAACTTCTTCAAGGGCTGTGGGCAGCAAGGAAGACAATAAGAAGCCAAGCGGCTCTGTCTCGCCAGTCCCTGAGTTCGCCTCCGTAACGGCGCTCGCTGTTGTGGTCTCGATGTTCCTTCGCGGTTCTGCCCGAAACGGGGGGGAGACTCGAATGTGGTTTGTGGGGGCTGTGCTGGTGTGGTTGCGTAAAATGTTAGTATCAAATGGGTTACGGAATATTTTTTGTTCGTGTCGTGCGGCCCTCTGCGTTGGGCGTAACGTCTTATCCTGTAATGCGCCGACGTAGCTATCGGACGGTTTGAAATGACGACTGACTCCAAAGGCACGCAGGGCACTACCCATGAATTCCACGACCTCATCTGCTTTGAACATGGCACACAACGCAGCATCCGCAAATGCTCGCATTATTGCGCCGCCGCATGGTCTAATGACGCCTACCACCGACGACACTGCGACGTGCATGTCCTCAGATCAATCGACTCCGCGAGAGGCCACCGAGAGTCGTCTTCAGTCCATATCCAGGGGTAACGTCATTAGCCGGAACACAGCCGTGGATGAAGTTCGCTCACGAGCAGATCGTCGCGCCTTTGTCGAGTTACCGTGGCGGATTTACCGGGACGATCCGAATTGGGTTCCACCGCTGCGGCGCGAAGTTCACGCCTTCATCGACCCTCGCAAACATCCGTTCTATGAGCACGGAGAAGCGGTGCAATTCATCGCCCGTCGCGAGAATCAGGTCGTAGGCCGAATCTTGGTTAGCGACGATCCCAATTACAACAATCAATACGGAACGAATCTTGGTTGTTTCGGAATGTTCGAGTGCATCGACGATCAAGGGGTCGCCGATGATCTTCTCAACCGTGCCGCCACATGGCTTAAAGATCGCGGTCGTACCCAGGTGCTGGGCCCCATCGACTACTCGACAAACTATCCTTGCGGCTTGTTAATCAAAGGGTTCGACACGCCACCAAAAATCATGATGAACCATCAGCCGGCGTACTATCAACGGCTGCTGGAAAACTGGGGGCTTTGCAAGTCGAAAGACATGTTCGCCTGGTGGTTCGAGGATACGAACGACATGATCGGGGCCTGGAGCGAGCGGGCTGAAAAGTTGGCCAAACGCTTTCAAGTGAAAATCCGCTGCGTCGACTTACGGAATTTCGACGAAGAACTTCGCGTGTTCAAGTATCTCTACAACGCCTGTTGGGAAAACCATTGGGGTATGGTCAAGATGACCGATGCCGAATTCGATCATCTCGCGGCGCAACTGCGTCAGATTGCTCAGGCGGAGATGATGCTTATCGCCGAGGTCAAGGGAGAGCCGGTCGGAATTTGCATCACTTTGCCCGACATCAACGAAGCGATCCGCCCGTTGAACGGAAATCTCTTCAACTACGGTTTACCAATCGGGCTTTTCAAGCTGCTGCGTAATATGCGGCGCATCACCACGGCGCGAGTCGCGGTATTAGGGGTGATCGAAGGCTATCGCCGTCGCGGTGTGTCGGAACTCTTGATTTTTCAGACCCTCAATCACGGCAAGAATCAGTTGGGTTATCAAGGGGCGGAACTCGGCTGGACCCTTGAAGAAAACGAGATGGTCACCCGCACTGTCAAACGCGTCGGGGGTATCCCCTACAAGACATACCGTGTGTTTGAACGTGAATTGGGGTAAGAAAAGATGGCAGTTTCGTAGCGCGTGTGCTTGCACACGCGTTTCCACGTCGAACGAAACGCCCACTGATCGCGTGTGCAAGCACACGCGCTACGTTACTTCCACCGTTCCTGGGTGGCCGAAAATGAATGTTGCGATTCTGCTTATCCTTCGGCATCATGTGTGTGGGTTCTGCGTCTTGCCTGGGGGCGTGGAGTCGAGAGGGTGGGGTTGGCCGCGGAGGTCTTGGACTTCTGGGGTGAACCTTGGTGCGATGTGATTTGCTAATGGCGAGGCTTTGCGTGATCTCAGGCGCAACGGACGAGGTGTTCCTGCACTTGTTCATACAGCCTCGATGCGATCGCGGCGACGACATCTGCGGCCCCTTCGCAGGTGGATGCCCGAACCGATGACCAGGCCATCGGCGGCGGAATCGAGCGTGAAGCGGCGTTTCGTCATCAGCAAAACACCCGCGCGGCCGTCACGATCATCCCAACCACGATCGTGGTTCCGGAATCACTTTCTTTTCTCATTTCCAATGAGGAGAGCTGAATAGGTCATCCATGCCCAACTCCACCGGAGGGACCACGGGAGAAACGATCGAACGAAACAAAGATTCCAACGAAATACAAGGTTCTACGAACCGAATGTGCAACGAAGCAGCAGCCGGCTTTCCATGCCCGAAGCTGAAGAGGAGGGATGTGCGTTCCGTGAACCGCGGAACGCACACGCCAGACTCGTGAACTTCATGGGTTACGTCGGAACTGCTTTGGCAGACGACGTCGCGACCGGCTATATTTACGTGACGTACGATCGGGCGTTGGGGATCTCATTTTGACAGGTGGATGCGTGCATCGTTGAAGGTGCCTTCAGGGTGCTGTGAAACCGTCGTTCTTGCCTCGATTCGTTGTGGATCATTTGAACCTAATTGACTGAAGATTATGCGAGTTATCATCATCGGAGCCGGTCGGGGCGGACGGCTGATGCCCACGACCGCGGACACGCCAAAGTGCTTTGCGGAGGTCCAAGGCAAACGCATTCTTGATTGGAGTCTGGAAGCGTTTCGCTCAAACGGACTGCACGAGATTTGCTTCATCGGCGGCTATCGCATTGACCGTGTCCAAAACGACTATCCGGAGTTCGCGTTTCGGAACAACAGCGATTGGAAGAATAACAATATTCTTGCGTCACTGTTCCATGCCGAAGACTTGATGGACGAACCGTTCATCTGTTGCTATAGCGACGTGTTGTTCAACGACAAGATCGTGAGTCAGTTGATGGCATGTGAAGAAGATATTGCCTTGGCGGTGGATACCAGTTGGCTATCGCGCTACGAGCATCGCACCGAACATCCCTCGGATGATGCCGAAAAGGTGACAGTCAACAATGGAACCGTCACGCGTGTTCACCGAGAGATTCCCGAGCCAGAAGCCTATGGCGAGTACATCGGTGTCGCCAAGTTCTCGAAGGCTGGCGCCGCGCGCTTGCGTGAGCATTACCATCGATGCCGCGAAGAGCACGCCGGCAAACCATGGCGCGAAGCGAAAGTGTTTGAGAAGGCGTACAAGATTCATCTCTTCCAGGAGATGGTCGAAAGGGGTGAGCGAATCGTACACGTCGATACCCCGGGCGGTTATATTGAAGTCGATACGCAACAGGACTATGAATATGCGCGACGGTATTGGACTGCCCGACATCTTGAACAGTAACGGAAGAGGATCATGAACGAGGGAGTCTTGTTTCCAGCATCGATCATTGGCTCGATGCCTCGACCGAGCTTTGTCAAAGACCTCATCGCCGAGGAGAGTCCGCACTCGCCCGAGGACTATGAGCGGTTCATGGGTTCGGCGATTCACTACGTCGTGGCTCTCCAAGAGGCGGCGGGTCTCGATGTTCTCTCCGACGGAGAATGGTGGCGCAAGTCGTATATCGGCGTGATCGCCGAGTTGGCACACGGTTTTGAGCTGAGTACGAATCCTGCTGACGGTCGCCCTTGGACGATTGTCGTTGACAAGCTCTCCCCGAAACAGCCAGGCTTCATTGCCAAGGAGATTGCTTTTCTCAAGAAGCTGACCAACCGGCAGCTCAAGGCCACATTGCCCGCGCCTGCTTTGCTGGGCGAACGCATGTGGGATCCTGAGAAATCGTCGAAGGCCTATCCCACTCGCGACGATTTTGTCCGTGCTTGTGTTCCGATCTTGCGACGTGAAGTGGAATTGTTGCGCGACGAAGGCGTTTCGATCATCCAGATCGATGACCCTCATCTCTGTTTATTCGTCGATCCCGATGTGCGGTCGCAATACGACGATCCGCAACGCGCTTCCGACTTTGCCGTTGATATGGATAACCAGGTCGCCGGTAGTATCGATGGTATCAAGATGGCCGTTCACTTGTGCCGCCGTGCCGGAGCGCGGGCTCGTGGCGAGGCCGAACATCAAGGTGGTTATGAGCCCATTTTGAAACAGCTCGGTCAACTCAAGGTCGACCATGTTACGATGGAATTCACAACGCCCGGGGCCGGCGATATGTCGGTCTTCAAAGAGCTGCCCGAACACATCGAAGTTGGGCTAGGCTGTGTGAGTTGCCAGCCAGGACAGATCGACTCGGCCGAGACGATCGTCAAGCGTGTTGAAATGGCGCTGGAGTATCTTGCCCCCGAGAGAATCACCCTCAACCCCGACTGCGGGTTCGCCCCCGGGTCATCCGCCAACGTCAGCATTGATGAGGTCTACGTCAAGCTACAAAACGAAGTCGAAGCCGCAAGGCGATTGCGCGAAAAGTACGGTTAGTCGCATTCGCAAGAACAGAATGATTCAAAACGAGATTCATCGACGGTATTTCCACCAGATGCTCACGAGCGTGACACGGTGGTGGGGAACCGAACAGGTCCGCAGAATTTCCGGAATGGAGCGAAACAATGACTCGTGAAACAACTCGGCGAACGTTTCTCAAGACATCGGGCGGGGCAGCGGCGCTTACGGCGGCCGCTTCGACGTTGGGTGGAGTTCACGCATTCGGAGCTTCTGCGCCAGCCACGCTGAACTTGGGAATCATTGGATGCGGCGGGATTATGAAGCATCATGTCAAGGGGCTTGTCGCGAGGAAGGAATCAGTTTCGATTTCGTATTTGTGCGACGTCGATCCAGGGCAGATCGATCGGATGGCCCGGGAGATGGAAGGATTTCAAGCCAGCCCGGCGAAACAAACGTTGCGATATGAAGATGTGATTGGTGACAAGGATGTCGATGCAGTCATCATCGCCACGCCACATCACTGGCATGCCCCGATCTCGCTGGCTGCGATGATGGAAGGAAAGGATGTCTATATCGAGAAACCGATTTCGCATGTCTACAACGAAGGGCATCTGGTTATCGAGACCGCAAGAAAGTACAAGCGGGTCGTTCAGCAGGGAAGTCAAATGCGCAACAGCCCCGTCACAGCGAAGGCGCAACGGTTGTTGGAGCAGGGCATCATCGGAGAAGTCAAAGTCGCGCGGGCGTGGACTGCCGAAACGCGCAATGTCGTGAAACCCCTTCCCGATGGAACTGCACCCAGTGGCGTTGACTACGACCGTTGGTTGGGGCCAGCGCCCAAACGGGCCTTTAATAAGCACCGATTTCACGTTACGTGGCGCATGTTTCGCGACTACGGCAATGGAGAAATCGGCGACGACGGGATTCACGACCTTGACATGGCCACGTGGGGCTTGGGAGTGGATACGGTTCCCAAACAAATCACGGCTCGTGGTAGCCGAATGATGTTGGATGGCCACGCCAGCGACTATCCCGACAATCTAAACGTTACCTATGAGTACCCCGACGGTCGGCTGTTGATCTATGAAAACTATCCGTTCACGGCGTATGGCCTGCACGGTTTCGACAATGGCAACGTGTTTTACGGGACAGAAGGTTACATGATCTTCTCGCGCCGCGGTGCATTCAGCGTGTTCCTTGGTCCGAAGAACGAGAAAGGCCCGACGGAAGGGTCCGAAATACGAGGCGAACGAGGCTATGCGGAACACATGGCAGAGTTCTTGAACGCCGTCCGAAGTCGCACGCCGACGAAAGCTAACCCGCAGACGGCTCACCGCAGTTGCGCGTTGGTGCATTTGGGTGAAATCGCGTACCAAACGCGGGGCCGCCTCGATTTCGATCCCAAGACAGAACAGTTCATTGATTGCGATGAAGCCAACGAACTTCTCGGCAAAGTCTATCGCAAACCATACGGGCTTCCCACATAGACACTCTTCAAAGGCACGCGACGAAGATCCTCCCAACTTTCCAGATGCATTGAATGAGCTGCATCGAGAGACACTCCGGAAGTCTGTTTAGTCGAGTGGCCTGCTGGTGTATCGCAGTTCGCCACAGTCAATGTGCATTTATGAGGTGAGAAGTGGCTAGAACTGTCACTCGCCGAGACTGGCTAGGGAGTGCAGCGGGAGCGGCCGCGTGGGGCGCCTTTCCGTGGCCCCTCGCCGCGAACACAGCGAAGCCAACGAAAGTGAAGTCGGTCGCGGCCGTGGTTACGGCCTACGAAAAAATTCTCCATGCCGATGTGCTGATCGGCAAGATCCTCGAAGGCTGGAAGCAGGATGGTGGTCCCGGGCCAGCCTTGAAGCTTGCGTCGATGTATGTCGATCAGTTTACAGAACGCGATATGGCCCGGTCGATGGCGAAGAAATATGGCGTACCAATCTTCGACACGATCGAAAAGGCGGTGACTGTCGGCGGCGATTCCATACCGGTCGATGGAGTGATTAGTATTGGTGAACATGGTAGTTACCCGTCGAACAACAAAGGGCAGGTTCTACATCCGCGCCGGCGGTTCTTCGAAGCGATTACCGACACCTTCGAGAAGTACGGTCGTGTCGTGCCGGTCTTCAATGACAAGCATCTGGGGCCCGTCTGGTCTGACGCAAAATGGATGTATGATCGGGCCCAGGAAATGGGAGTCCCGTTCATGGCCGGTT
This sequence comes from uncultured Planctomycetaceae bacterium, assembly GCA_964576465.1. Lineage (GTDB taxonomy): Bacteria > Planctomycetota > Planctomycetia > Pirellulales > JAEUIK01 > CAZNXE01. Next base: position 3,768 of record CAZNXE010000016.1, on the reverse strand, counting down.
CGTCGATGACGGTAGGTTATCGCCAGCCGGAGATCTCAGTCCCGCTTGGCTGCGAAATCGAGTCCGCGGTAGGAATTGGCTACTCGGGCCTGGACATTTACGGCAGTCACGCGCTTGAGTTTTTTCAATGCCACGTCGAGCGGCGACGAGGCGCGGAGACCGGGGTGCGCTGGGTGCAATGTCTGCAGGGCGAAGCAATGTGGAAGGTTCTGGACGATGGCCTCCTTTCCAAAGACACTTTCGACGCCGCTGTCGACCAGGTTTCGGATAAACCAGGCGATGTGCGTCAAGGCGACCAATCAACCTTGTTCCTGTTTCAGTATGCCGATGGTCTACTGGGAGGCGTCTTCATGTTGCCAGGGTTTGCCAGCGGAACGTCCGTCGCGTTGAAGCTCAAGGGCCAACCCCGCGTGCTGGCTACTCGTTTCGACGAACGAATGGAACCTCGCCATCCACACTTCGCTTGGCTGCTGAAGGGGATTGAGCGGATGATTCACACAGGCCGCGCGAGCTATCCGGTGGAACGCACCTTGCTGACCAGCGGCATACTGGACCGAGCGTTGACATCGAGAGTCCAGCAGCAGGAGAAGCTGATGACGCCCGAACTGGCGATTCGCTACAAGCCAGTCGACTATCCACACGCACCAAAACCCAGCCTGAGTTCCGATCCGTCTGGGGCGTGAGGATCATGGCAATAAATGGTGGTCGATCCGAGCAGTTGGGAATGCCACGCTACTGTTGAGGACGATCACTCTCCGGGTGCATCGGAAAGTCGGTTGGCGGGCGGAAATCATCTAAGTCGAGGGAACGAAAGTACTCGATGGTCTTGGCCAATCCTTCCCGCAGAGGCACCCGGGGGTTCCAGCCTAGCAAGCTTTGGGCACGGGAGATATCGGGGCAGCGTTGACGTGGGTCATCTTCCCGGCTTGGCACGAACACGATTTTACTTTTTGAGTCGACAATCTCAAGAATGACCTCAGCGAGTTGCAACATGCTAATTTCTTCAGGGTTTCCTATGTTGATCGGTCCTGAAGGATTTTCTTCGCGGTTCATGCATCGAATCAGTGCTTCGATCAAATCATCCACGTAACAAAAGCTGCGTGTCTGCCCTCCGTCACCGTGAATGCAGATCTCCTTTCCCGCAATTGCTGAAACGACGAGGCTGCTAATTACGCGACCATCATACGGGTGCATGATGGGGCCGTATGTGTTGAAGATGCGGACCACACGAACATCCAGGTTGTGCGATCGCTTGTAATCGAAGCACAATGTTTCGGCACAACGCTTCCCCTCATCGTAGCACGCACGTGGACCAATCGGATTGACATGCCCGACATACGATTCGGTTTGCGGCGACATTTCTGGGTCGCCGTATACTTCACTAGTGGAGGTGTGAAGAACCTTTGCATTGATTCGCCGAGCCATGCCCAAGACATTGATCATTCCAATGACCGATGTCTTAATCGTCTTGATGGGATTGTATTGGTAGTGAACGGGCGAAGCGGGACAAGCAAGATTGTAAATCTCATCCGCCTCGAGGAAGATTGGTACGGTTATATCGTGGCGGAGAAACTCGAAGTTTGGACGATCCAAGAGGCTCGCGACGTTCTCCTTCCGGCTTGTGAAGAGATTGTCAAGGCAAATCACGTCGTGCCCTTCATCCACGAGACGTGTGCAGAGGTGGGAACCGAGAAACCCCGCTCCGCCTGTAACCAAGATTCTACGTTTCATTAGGAATCCCAAAAGAATTGATGTGACAAAGTCGCACGGACTCGAAAACCGGTTGTGCCCTGTTAATCTACTTCCGAGTTAAGGCGTGCGATAGATAAGAACGTACCAACCACAACCCGACGCGTAAGCGAGGGAACGCAGTGAATTACCGGTTGGTCCCTCGCTCACGCGTCGGGTTGGTGTATATTCTCATTCGCCGATCGCCTAAGTATCGGGCTTAAGAGAAGCATTGTTCAAGGGGATTTCGGCGATATTGTGAAGGCAAAGGCTTCGCCAAAGCCGAGAAGAACGAAGAATACTGCCGAAGGGCGAATGAGGTGGAGATACTCTCAACGCGACTCCCAAATAATGCCCTCGCCTTGCCCATCCCCTAGGAAACGAATGGTTTCGGCTCTTTGATGGCGGTTGAGGCTCTTAATCGTGTCGTGTAGCCGACGCTTCGGATCGAGTTCAGAAACAGGGGGCAGCGGATCATCGACTCGAGTAGGCCAGCCTTCTTCTTCAAAGGCCTGAAGGACTGTCACCTGATTGGGCGATGGCTTCCGGAACTGTTTGACGACCGTGCCCAAGTGAACAAGTTCTCTCCGATTGTGGTCCCAGTGCGGCAGGCAATCTTCTTCACAAACAGTGCTTCGACCGCCCATTCGCAAACGGTTCGCCTCGCAATGGTTCGTGGGCGTCGAGCTCGTACTGCCATTTGGTTGCACGACACGCTGGGCAAACTGGACTCCCAAAGGTGTTAGCACGAAGCACGAGCCTTGCGTAAATCCGAGTCCAGTATAGGTACGAAACACGCGTTGACCTTCGCTATTCGGCTCGATTTCTTTGCTGTGGTTTACGTATCCGTTACACGCAAGCCATCGAAGGTCGTTGATCGATACACCCGCTACTGAGAGATTCGGAAGTTCAAGCGCAAACTCCCAAACGTCTCTGTTGAGCGACTGAGCATAGTGGTAGGCCTCCGCTAGAATCGCGGCGGCGACAGGAATGGTCGCTGGGACAAGCCGGGACTCGACGCTCCCTGAGGGGCTGGATGGCGCACCCTTCGGACCTACGGACTTGGCTCTTGCATTCGCCGTGCGGATCGTCAATTGAGACATTGCAAGTTTGTTTCCTCTCGGTGCCGAGTTGTGGTGTGGGTGCCGAGTCAATCGGTGCTGCGGTCACACATTCAACCAAACGAGCGGAATGACGATCTTGGTCTAGAAGCTTTCTTGCCGACTTTGACTCCTACGATGACGAGTCGTGCCCCTGCACTCCCCGTCTCTTCTGGCCGCCGATTTCGAGGGACTCTCACACAATCCCCCCCATCGGGTCATTGATGGTCGTGGATTTAGGATGATATGTCAACTGGGTATTATGGGAAAAGTGAACTGAATCAGTAGAGTACGGTGAATCGTCAATATAAGGGCCTTATGTGGCCCGTAATCCAAGGCCGCGAGATTTTCGGCGGTAACGTGCTTTTTGGCAGTACATGGCGTCATCTGCCTGTTCAATCACCTCTCTCGGGTCCAGTGCAGTACCCAAATCTTGTGCCATGCCGATACTTGCTGAGACAACCAGTTTTACGTCGTCTACCCAGACTGGCTCATTTAGTGAGGCGTTGATCCTTGCCGAAATATTGAGCAGCGACTTTTCATCCCCGCAACTTGTCACGAGGATCACAAACTCGTCGCCCCCATAACGTGCCACAAGATCCTCCTCACGCGTTGCGGCTTCCAGGCGTCGAGCAACCTCTTTCAGGACGTCGTCTCCCACCGAATGACCGTACGCCTCGTTCACCAAGCGAAAGTCATTCATATCCACAAAAAACACCGCAAAGCGTTGGCCGCTTCGTTTGGACTGATCAACTGCCGATCGAAGCATTTGGTCGAACGCCCGGCGATCTGCGAGTCCTGTAAGTGGGTCACGGAATCTCGGCGTGCGTGCCATTTGGTCGGCACGGTACCTGTCTGACAAGTCACGGGCCACGACTAAGACTTGCGCACTTTGTGGTTCATCCACCAGACGGATCGTTAGTTGAACAGGTTTCCATTC
>CAZNXE010000015.1:40868-41675 GCA_964576465.1 uncultured Planctomycetaceae bacterium | reverse complement strand
TTGTGGGGATTGTCGATGCAGTGCATGTGGAGACCGCATGCGTATATAGCCGTGAAGACAACGAGACATCTTGAGAAATCATTTGTAACCGAATTCAAGCACATCAGAATCCCATTTCACTGAAGAAGACATCACGATTATGCAGACTACCGAGACGTTGATTCGCAGTGTCGTCCAGGAAGTGTTGGCACAAATGACCCCTGCTCCGGCCACTCCCACCGGTCGCGGGCACCAAGGACGGCATGGAATATTCGATTGTGTCGATGAAGCGGTCGTCGCGGCTCGAGAGGCATTCGAGCGGCTCTCCGAACGGACCATCGACGACCGTCGCCGGATCATCGATCACATCCGCCGCATTTCCATCGACCAGTGTGTCGAGTTGGGAACAATGGAGATGGAAGAAACCAAGATCGGTCGCTTGGAGCACAAGATCGAGAAGCTCGAAACACTCGGTCGGCGGACCCCGGGCGTCGAGTTCATGCGGAGCGAAGTTTTCAGCGGCGACCACGGTTTGGCCGTGATTGAACATGCCCCCTTCGGAGTCATTGGCGCCATCACGCCCGTAACGCACAGTCTTCCCACCATCACGGGCAATGCCGTGAGCATGATCGCCGGCGGCAACACGTTGGTGGTCAATCCGCATCCCGCTGGCAAGCGAATTGCGGTCGAGGGAGTGCGTCGATTCAACAAGGCGATTCATGCCGACCTTGGCATTGATAACCTGATTTGCGTCATCGCCGAACCCACTCTCGAAACCGCCCAGCAAGTATTCAACCACCGCGGCGTGGCGCTCATCTGCGTTACCGG
>CAZNXE010000015.1:27178-40815 GCA_964576465.1 uncultured Planctomycetaceae bacterium | reverse complement strand
GTCGCGGGGCCAGGGAATCCGCCGGTGGTGGTCGACGAAACGGCCGATCTAAAACGAGCCGCTGAGTGCATCATTCAAGGTGCGGCATTCGACAACAATCTGCTGTGCATTGCCGAAAAAGAAGTCTTCGTTGTCGGCACCGTGTTCAACGAGTTCATGACCGCCATGGAACGTGCCGGCGCGGCGCGGCTCGATGGCCACGAAGTTGATGCGTTGACCCAAGCGGCGATCACGCAGGTTGGCGAAGGTGAGCATCGCCATGACGTCGCCTCAAAGGAATTGCTCGGCCAAGATGCCACGGTTCTGGCCCGGGCGATCGGTAAAACGGTGTTGCCGCAGACAGAGTTGCTGTTCGGAGAGACCGATGAGACGAACCCTTTCGTGCCGGTCGAACAGATGATGCCCTTCGTCCCTGTTGTGCGCTGCAAAAACGTTGATGAGGCGATTGCCAAGGCTCATCACTTCGAGCACGGCTTCCGCCACACCAGCATCATTCACTCAAACAACGTGCGAAACATGACCAAGATGGGGCGCACCATGGACACCACGCTGTTCGTTAAAAACGGCCCCAGCATGGCAGCACTTGGTCTGGGCGGCGAAGGTTACATTTCGTTCTCCATTGCCACCCCAACCGGCGAAGGCGTGACCACGCCGATGACATTCACCCGTGAGCGACGGTGCTCGTTGATCGACGACTTGCGAATCCTCGGTAAGTAAACAATCACAAGGCTCCGACGGAAGCCTCCCGAACAGTGAAGACCACAACACCATGCAACTTGGGCGCGTCGTTGGAACCGCAACTGCGACAGTCAAACATCCCTCGCTCGAAGGCTGGCGGATGCTCGTCGTTCAACTGTTGATGGCCGACGGTCGCCGGGCAGATGGTACACCGCAACTGGCGATCGACAATCTCGGCGCCGGTCGAGACGAGATCGTGATGTTATCCGGCGACGGTAAAGGTACCCGAATGATGGTTGGTGATAACAACACCCCGGTGCGATGGAGCGTCATCGGGATTCAGGATAGTTAGCGGATTCGTTCACAACACTCCGCCACCGCGAATCGATATCCCTACGAAACAGATTGAGTACGACGAACGTGACCACGCAGCAGCACAAAACACCGCGGACTCATCGCATGTCGATGTTGACGCGGTCGTGCGCGAAGTGCTGCGGCGACTTCAATCCAATCGCCCACTTGCGAACGAGGCCACGGTTCAATCGGCTCGTCCAGCAACTCCGCCAAGCGTCGATCCAAGCGACCTGCAACTGTCTCATCGGGTCGTAACGCTCGACGATCTCAGCGGCCGCTTGGAAGCAGTGCAAACGTTGACCGTGCCGGTGGGCGCGGTCGTTACTCCGGCTGCGCGCGATGCACTGAAAGAAAACAGCATCGTTCTGAGACATGCCGACAAACCGTCACGCGAAGCAAGCCAAGCGGTCTCTTCGCTTATTGTCGCATCGGCAGCCACGGCGATGCGCACATCGAGATTTCTCCAAACATTGGGCTCGCTGGGAACGAAGATCGACTCCATCGAATCAACGGAGCTATCCGACGCCGTATCGCAACTTGTTGCCACGGTTGGCGAGCACGATCGATTGGGCCTGCTATTGACTGATAAAAGTGCGTTGGCCGCATGTATGGCCAATCGCGACGGTCGCGCTCGAGCGGCGGTCGTGCGTTCGCTTGAAGATGTCACTCAGGCGGTTGAGTCGCTGGGCGCAAACGTGTTAATCGTCGAACCACAAATGACCAGCATGCACCTACTTCGGTCAATGGTTGCGGCGTTCGTTCGCTCCTCAGCTCGTTCGTGTCCAGCCGTATTGGCAAACCAGACATCGCAAGAAAAGAGGTGCGCATGTTCATCGGCGAAGTAATCGGCACGGTGACGTTAAACCGTTGCCACCCGAGTTTGCAAGGCGGGCGGTTTCGCCTGACCGTGCCATTGACGTTGGAGAATCTTCGCGGAACCAGTGACGAGCGTGCCGAGGCGATTGTCGTCTACGACGAACTCTCTGCTGGTGAAGGTTCGCTCGTGGCGGTGAGCCAGGGGGGTGAAGCCGCACAACCCTTCTCGCCAGAATTGAAACCGGTCGATGCGTACAACGCCGCGATCCTCGACCATATCGACGTAACTCAACATCGGGGCTCGACCGTGTCGAGCACTCGTTAACCTAATATCTTCATCATCTCCGAAAGGACAACCATGAATCTGCATCGCCTGAAACAGGAAATGTGCGAGATCGGTCGCCGCGTGTACGACAAAGGTTTCGCCGCGGCCAACGATGGCAACATTAGCTACCGTCTTAGCGAAAACGAAGTTCTCTGCACGCCGACCATGATCTGCAAGGGTTTCATGAAGCCCGAGGATCTCTGTACAGTCGACATGGAAGGCAATCAACTCTCGGGCCGTCGCAAGCGAACCAGCGAAGTGCTGCTGCATTTGGCCATCATGAAGAAGCGGCCCGACATCAAGTCGTGCGTGCATTGCCATCCGCCGCACGCCACCGCATTTGCCGTGGCCCGCGAACCGATTCCGCAGTGTGTCTTGCCCGAGGTCGAAGTCTTTCTTGGCGAAGTTCCCCTCACGAAGTATGAAACGCCCGGTTCGCAGAACTTTGCCGACACCGTGCTTCCGTTTGTCGAGAAGTCCAACGTGATCATTCTGGCCAACCACGGCACGGTGAGCTACGGCGACAGCTTGGAGCAAGCCTACTGGTGGACGGAGATTCTCGATGCGTATTGTCGAATTTTGATGATGGCTCGTGGATTGGGCCGCGTGAATTATTTTGATCCACAGCAGACACGCGAACTGCTTGATCTGAAATCAAAATTGGGATTTGCCGACCCGCGTCTCGAGCAAGAGATGGAGAATTGCGATCTGTGCGCCAACGACACCTTTCGCGACAGTTGGCATGCAACCGGTGTCGAGGAAGGGGCGTTCCATGCCCCCGCGCATCAAGACTCCGGCAACGTGGTGCAAGCCGCGGCGGTTCCAGGCGGATCGGCCCCCGAAGTCATTCGCGGCACGAACCAGGAGCAACTCGTACAAACCATTACCGACCGCGTTCTCGCGGCACTCACCAATCGCTAGGCAATGCTCGTCCGATTCAACCGACCCGACACTCTGTGTATTCATCGTTAGGACATACTCTTTATGAAAATCAGCATCATCGGCGGCGGTGGTTTGGTGGGATCGTGTACCGCCTTCGCACTGCAAGCCGCGGGAGTCGGAAACCACATCGCGCTGTTGGACGCCAACGCTGAAATGGCCGCGGGTCAGGCGCTCGATTTGTTGCACGGCTCATGCATTGCGGCCGATCAACAGTTTTCTTCCGGCGGATACGAACATATTCCCGATACCGATGTGATCTGCATCACCGCGGGCCTGCGGCGAAAACCCGACGAGAGCCGGCTCGATCTGATCAATCGCAACTCCGATCTATTTGCCGGTATCTTGCAAGAGATCCGCACTGCCGGTCCCAAGCCCGGCGCCATCGTGGTCGTCGTGTCGAACCCGGTCGATGTGTTGACCTATCTTGCCGCCGACATGCTCGATTTGCCGTCGTCGCAAGTGATCGGCCTAGGCACGGTTCTAGATAGTGTCCGCTTTCGCAGCCTGATCGCCCAACAGCTTGAAGTGGCGCCGACCCAAGTGTCGGCGGTGATTCTCGGTGAGCATGGCGATAGCATGGTCCCGATTTGGTCGAGCGCCACTGTGGGCGGAATGCCGCTGGACAAACATCCAGGGTGGAACGCAAATCTTGCCAGCGAGCTATTCACCCGCACCAAGGGTTCGGGGGCTGAAGTGATCAAGCGAAAAGGCGGAGCCGGGTTTGCCGTGGGATTGTCGATCCGCGATGTGATCGCCGCCATTGAAGGCGATCTCAAGCGAATCATGCCGGTCTCCAGCGTCCAGTCGGGAGCCTATGGAATTCGTGATGTCGCGCTGTCACTTCCCACGGTCGTCGGTCGCAGCGGCGTGCTCGACGTACACCAATTCGAGTTGTGGCCCAAAGAGATGCAGGGGCTGCGACAAAGCGGTCAGGTGCTTCGCGGCACCGTCGATAAAGTTCTCACGCGACTTGGCGCGGCCCGATGACCCGCTGGATTGCCTCTTAGGACGACGAGACGTATGGAAAAATCACTCGACCGCAAACTTGCCAGTATCCACGCCGACCCCTCGGGCGCGAAGGATTTTATCATTGCCGACGCCAAAGACGCCGACATGGCGTTCGGCATTGGTGCGCCAGGGCAATCGCCCGAGATGCACGCGGGCGAGGTTCGTGTGCGAACGCTGGCTGAATATCGCGATCAAATACGTGAGATCGTGCGGCAAGGCATCGTCGATATTATGCTCATGTCGGCCAGCACGAGCGAACAACTTACCATCGACGAGGGGATCTTTGAACAAAGCCACGTCACCCCGGCTGCCAGAGCCAACGACACCAGCGAAATCTTCATCGCCCGTGGCGCGCGGTACAGCGATGAACCGTCCCGACCGTTTCGCACGGCGACAATCGACCACATTCAATGTGGACAAGTTGAATGCCAAGAAGTTGAACGAGCGCGGGGAGCGAACTTGGGGCTCTACAGCATCACGTTCAATAACCGTCTGGAAGCCGATCTGACATCGCTGGAAAACTACAACCAGTTCCGTCTCGAGGCCGAACGTCGCGGCTTCCGGCACTTTCTCGAAGTGTTCGACCCGAACGCTCCCGAGGGGCTCACGGCCGAACAAGTCCCTGATTTCGTCAACGACTGTATCGCCCGAACGCTTGCCGGTGTCACATCCGCCGGTCGTCCAGTGTTTCTCAAGGTCGTCTATCACGGTCCAAAGGCGATGGAGGATCTGGTCGCTTACGACCCTCACTTGATCGTTGGCATCCTAGGGGGCGGAGCCGGGACAACCTACGACGCCTTCAAGCTCATCTCCGAAGCACAACGCTACGGCGCGCGAGTCGCGCTGTTCGGCCGCAAGATTAACAATGCCGAAAATCAGTTGGCGTTCGTCGAGTTTCTCCGCCTCATCGTTGAAGGGGCCATCTCACCCGAAGAAGCCGTGCGTGCCTATCACGGCGTTTTGCAACGTCTGAAAATCCAACCCGCGCGATCGCTTGCGGATGATTTGCAGTTACAAACCAACGTCATGGGCTACAGCAGTTCGTCTGCTTCGGTGCCAACAACCGTCCCAACGCCAACTTCTGTATCCGTCGGTTGCGGTTGTGGTGGTTCTGATACGAAGACGTGTAAATGTGACAGTCCGTCGCCGGCTTCAGCGTCACTTTCACCCACAGACGTCGAGCCCGACTTCACGCGCATGACCCCAGCCGAAAAGCTAGCCTACCACCAAGCACGTCGCGATCGCATTTTCGGTTAAGGCGAGCGGCAGAAATGTTTTTACCGTAGCATGGGACCTCGTCCCGTGTAGAACCCACGGAGTACACGGGACGGGGTCCCATGCTACGGTAGTTTTCTATCTGCCGCTCGCCTAAGAACCTAAGCCGTCTCGCGGGCAACCGGATCGATTAGTGGGCAACGTTGTGCTTCGCGACGCATGTCGGCGGCGATAAAGAACGATCCGGTACAACAGACCAAATCGGTCTGCTCGACGGTCCCACGCAAGTGTTCCCACGCATCCCGCGGGTCGTTCCAGAGGGTGAGCGGCGTGTTGTTATTCGATCGCCCCTGGATCACCGCTCGGGCAATCTCGCCAAGTTGCTCGGTCGGCATCGCACGCGGATTGTCGCGATAGCTGGTGACGAGCAGCTCGTCAAAATGTTCCATCAGCACGCCGAGCATGCCTGCGGCATCTTTATCTTGCGCCGTCGCGAAGACCAAGATGCGACGTCGCGCCGTGAAGCTTTCGGACAGCGTCCGCACCAACGCTTCGACCGAGGCGACATTGTGTGCGGCATCAAGCACCACGGCAGGCCGACGAGCAATCACCTCGACCCGAGCGGGCCATTGTAAGTTAGCAAACCCACTTCGAATGGCCTCATCGGAGATGTGCCACCCCTGCTGGCGCAACTCGAAGAGTGTCGCAAGTGCCACCGCGGCATTGGCGGCCTGATGATGCCCGAGTAGTCCAAGCGTCACGTCCTTCCACTTCGCCGAGCCCGACGGTTGGTGCTCACGGTAGTCAAACCGTGCGAGCGCGGACGTCTGCCCAACGTCTCTTGGTGGGTGGTAGATGAACGAGAAGTCGCGATTCACCTCAGCAAGTCGCGATCCACGATCGAGGCAAGCCTGTTCGATGACTTCGCGGGGCGCATCCTCTTTCACACCGCTGATCGTGGGCACTCCCGGCTTGATGATGCCGGCTTTCTCACGCGCGATTTCGGCCAACGTGTCGCCCAGTTGGCGTGTATGATCAAGGCTGATGCTGGTCACCACGGCAACTTCAGGCAGACAAACGTTGGTTGAATCGAGCCGCCCGCCAAGGCCGACTTCCAGCACGGCAATATCGACCTGCTTGTTGCGAAACTGAAGCAGTGCCAGAGCCGTAATGAGTTCGAAGTACGTGGGACCGCTGTCAGGTTCAGGTGATCGATCCATCTCGGAGACGACGCCGCGTAGCGCGTCGACTAATGCTACGAGATCGGCGGCCGAACAGGGTTGGCCCCCGATGGCGATCCGCTCTTCCAGCCGGAACAAGTGTGGCGAAGTGAACAGGCCTGTCTTGTAGCCAGCCGCTGTCAATGCGGAGGCGATCATGGCCGATGTTGAGCCTTTGCCCTTGGTGCCGGCCACATGAACAATGCGCAGTTGACGATGTGGGTTATCGAGCCGGTCGAGCAAGAGCCGCATTCGATCGAGTTTGAACGTCCGATCGCTGTAAGGAATGTGCTGTGACCGCTCGTAATTGATTCGGTCGAGCAGAAAGTTGGTGGCCGACTGATAGTCGTCATCCAAAGGCGCTTTGCCGTGATGATTCGACATGAACGATTCCGCGCTCGGTCTAGAGAGGGATTATGAAATCGCGGTAGTTTAACGTTTGTCACCCGGCTTGTCTGCCGCCGTGGCAGACCGTGTTGGGCCAGATTCGATGGCCGGTTTTCTTCTGAAGAGGTCAGGGAATATCCGTTGATGCTAGCCATTGAACGACGATCGCGGCACGCGCCCTGCGGGGCACGCAATTCCCCTCGAATGAGACACCCGCCTTTGCGAAACGGCCCATGATTTCGACCCAATTCACGGGAAGCGCATGCGAGAGGGCCCTCGCAGCGCGGGAGGCTGCTTGGGCCCTGTGTGGGGTGGGGCGTATGGCAGGATGGTTGGTGGGAATAGCGGACGCCAGGACTAGGCCACGGCGTGCCGCCTCGCGACATCGCGGCTATCTCGCCGAAGCGAATTGCATAGCCGTCGAAACTCTTCCAGGTCGCGGTTAATCGACTCGGCCAAATAATGATCGCTGTCCGGGTCGGTCTGTTGCAACTGTTCGTAACAGTCGCCCAAGTGCTCCAAAATATCCTTCATCCAGTGAAACTTTTCTTGGCGAGTCATCGCTGTGCCCTTCGTCGCGTTGCTAAGAACTTGCTAGGTCAATGCCGCGAACAAGAAAGCACACGTCATGCCAATTCGACAATCGGCCGGAGGTCGGGAAACCACGAATGCGTGTAACTCGTGGTTGAGAAGAAAGTTGCGGTGCCGATTCACCGATCAAGAAGGATTGCCAGGTCTCGCCAACCCGCAAACCTTTTGAAAATCCTACCAACCACGACGGCGATTTTTCTAAGAATTCAAGCCGTGGCAAGGACGCAGATGTAAATCACTCCACGAATGAAGGCTATCGTCGCTGGCAATTGTCCGCCACTTTCGATTACGGGAGATCGCCATTGTTGTGCGTGGCCAGTGCCTGCCACACGTCTCGATCGGTACTGTCGGAGTAGGCTTTGACCGACCCGTCCATCATCAGAGCATTCACCACACCCGGATGATAGCTGCGAGCGGTCACCGCGGCGTAGGTCACCACCGTTTCGGATTTGCCCTCTTGTTGATTGGTCCAGTCGACGTCGTATGTCACACCATCAACTTTGACGGGCACCTCGGTGTTTGGCGGAAATGCGGCCGTGAAACCGGCCTGATGCGATCGCCCATCGACCCATTCGGTGTGTCCCGTGTTCTTCATCAGGTCCTCGCCCCCTTTGAATTCGCCTCCTTCCAACAGCGCGATATCCTCGGGCAGCTTGGGGAGTTCCAGGTCTTCGAGAGCCGCATTGCGAAAATAGGGGGTGTAAGCTTTCACTTCAGCCGCACACAGCGTGTTGGAAAGGCCATCCTTGATTCGCGCGGGTGTCATGCGCATGTTGGGCTGAAAGGCGCCCGAACCGGCAAGCGGATCAGTGGGATCCCAGACCAGCCACACACCCTGATTCACGCCGTAATTCAATGGAAAGTGGACTGCGGCACCATTTTTCAGCCGTATATCGTCGTTGATCTCATCGGGGCAGAGATAGATGTTGATCCGTCTTATTTGAATACGCGTTCCGTCGGGCATGATCGCTTCTTTGTAGCTATCACCAAAATTGACCTGCTCGAAGAGGTTACCCTGCTCAAGATATGGCAAGATGCGGGCTTGAGCCGACCAGTCGCCCCCCTTGTCGCCAACGACACCACAGCGGCTCGGAGGAAAGGTGCCGTTAGACAACTGATAGTTGTGCATGGCGAGGCCAATTTGCTTCAAATTGTTCGAGCATTGCATCCGGCGACCCGCTTCGCGCGCCATCTGCACGGCAGGTAGCAACATAGCGATGAGGATTCCGATGATGGCAATGACGACGAGCAGTTCGACCAGCGTGAAGCCGGCATGTGAGCACCTGTGCCGGGACCGCCTGAACAGCGACTGAAACTCATTATCAGCAAGGAGGCCGTTGCTAAGCTTGCCCCCACAAGATCGTACATCCAGGTCATTCACTGGATTTTTCGGCTCGATATTCGACTGAATCATATCAGTTCAACCAGGCTAATAGACATTGAGACTCAATATCAGTTGGATCGTGATTGTAGCCGACCTTGGATGCCCGTCAAGTGGAGCAGGTGAATTTTCCGATTCCAGCACTGTTCTGTGGAAGATCTCGGAATAAGATCTCAAGGAAGTGCCGGCAAAAAAGAGGCCGAGGTGAATGCCTGCCCTGTCTAGAAACAGGGGGTCAATCACTTGGCGACAGCGTTACCAAAGGTTGGTCAGACGTGTCAAAAGAACGAGAAACGGCCCAAGACCTCGAAAGACCGCCACGGTTTAGTCGGAGACGTACGGCATTAGTGCCATGAATCGGGCACGTTTCACCGCTGCACTGACGGCATGCTGGCTTACGGCGGAACATCCGGTCTTGCGGCGTCCGGTGATTTTTCCGTGACGGGAAGTGAGTTTCCCTAGCAAATCGAGATCCTTGTAATCGATCCACATCGGTCGCGGACGCTGGCCATCGACAAAAATCGGGTCTTTCTTCTTCCGAGATCCGAAACGTCGCTTCTTACCCATTGCGTCCACACTCCAACAGAACCACCGCCGTCAGTTAATTCGAGCCCATAAGCATAACAAACCAACGACCCCAGTAAAACCCACCCCAGGGACAAATCTAGCGTTTGCTCATACCATTTGCGTCGATCAAGGTCGGAATGCACCAGTTTCGTCGGAAGATGAATCCTCGGCACGGCAGAAACACGTTCGAGTGTCGATTGTCAAAATGGTGTGTCCAGATACTGTAAGTATATACTGACAAACAAATTGCGATTTCCGGGTGATTGAGATCCTACTCGCCGCACGATTGCGCCAAGTCGCGGAGGTAGCTGATTGCTTCGTCTAGCTCAGGTGCATCGGCGCCGGCGACGCGACCGCCGCGGTCGCATTGGGCGAGCAACATCAACTCCTCAAAGTTCTCGGAGGATGCCAGTCGGCGACGGGCACGAGCACCTCCGCTGCCTTCCAAGATCATCCCAGCGGCCATGTGATGTTCGATCAGCCATACGGTCCGCTGGGTGATCGATTCGCCCAGCGCCTCCAACCCCGCGGCAACATGATCGTGAGGGTCGATGGCTTTTCCGATGTCGTGCAACAGCGCGGCCAGCAAGAACTCTTCGTCGTACGGCAGCTCGTCGCATGCCAGATCGAACACTTGCAGGCTGTGGTAAAGCGCGTCTCCCTCGGGATGCCATTTGCGGCTCTGCTCTACCCGTTCTAGCGGCAGCAGCAGCATTTCGTAGATCTGAAAGCGGTCAATCGTTTGACCGATCTCGTCAATCTTTTCCTCCAGTGCCACGTCGGGATACTCGCGTCGCAAGAAGGCTTCTAGCTCGGGCGTGCTGGCCCGTTCGATCGGCTTGCCGGTGATCGAACTCTTGAATACGTAATGTGCCATGTCCGCGGCGTACACAGTCAACTCGATCGGAAATCGATCGTGAACATGGACATGGGTGTACGTGGTCTCGACGCCCTGTTTACGAACCTGCTTTCGCTCGACGTCGTAGACAAACCCTTCGTGATCCAACGCGCCGGTGACCGATTCCAAACTGTACGAGAAGAGATGAATGTCGATGTCCGAACCACGTCGCACGTGTCCGGTCATCGTGCTGCCAATCAGCCGCGGCTTGAACGGTTGCAGCAGCCGCATGAGTCGCAGAGCCTCGAACCGCATCTCGCGAAGATTTGCCGTGCGGTCGTCACCTTCATGAATGCGGGCGAACGTTTGAATCTGATCGCGAATCTCGGCGTTGCTGGGTAAATCGCGTGGTTTCACCCAACCACGGTGCAGTCGCCGGGCCGCTTTCATTTTGGCCCGATAGTATTCGGACTCTTGACGCCCATACATCATTCGCGCGGCTTCCCACGCGATTTGACGACGCAACTTTCCAGATGGCATGAGACCGTGCGCCGTGACAAAGCCCATCAACGCGGCGCGGGGCAGACGAAGAGATGTCTTCTCAGGTCATTATAGTACGTGAGACGGGAACGGTGAAGCCGGCGATTCCTAACGTACGCCACGTTCTTCAAGTGGTCGGTAGAGATCGACCGACTGATGACGCAACAGGAGCACATCGGCCAGATTCAGAATCTCATAGGCCTCTCGCATGACGGCGAAGATCTCAGCGGGCGTTCCACCCGTGGTCGTCGCCACCAGGGTTTCCAGAATTTCGCCCAACGTTCGCTTGCCGTCGACCAGCTTCACAAAGGCCGCCGCCAACGGGCTGGGCTTCAGACGAATTCGCACGGCTTGCGTAAAGCGAATGTCCCACGTCGCATCGGTCAGTTCCGTCCCCATGGCCGGGGTTGCGATTCCGAAGAAGGGCACGTTCTCCAAGCAATCGAAACTTGCGGCAGCGTCTGGCCGAAGCGAGGCAAAAAACTCGTGCCGGGTGATCGAGCCGTTATACACTTCAGCCACCGCCTGTTGTTCGGCAAGGGGAAGTTGCGTCACCTTGGCCAGCAACTCCGGGTCGGTCACGACATACTTCGGACGGTATCGCGCTCGCAGCTCAGGGTTGAACTCAATAAGATGCAGCCCGCACGTACCCAACAATGCGTGAAGCTCGGGCACGGAATAGGCCTGGTCGGTCGAGTGCAACAGCAGATCGTAGATGTCGGCGTCGGACGACTGATCGTTCTCGATGAAGAACTGGTCCCCTTTCTTGAACCAGTTTGTCTCGGGCACGCTACGGATCGCACGTCGGGCATTTTCCACACGATCTGCCGCCGTAGTCTCGAAACGATTCATAAGTCGCAACAGTTCTTGCATTTGGTAGACGCCGGTGCGGCCGTACTTGGCATACAGCATCAATCCCATCACACCATCATCCGCCAACACACCGCACAGCGCTTCAAGCCCCGCTTGCGGCGACGGCAGGTGATGCAACACGCCGGCGCAATCGATGTAGTCAAACGGCCCGATTCCGAGTTTCGGTAAGTCGAGCAGCGAAGACTGCACCCAGTCGATGTTCGTCAGCCCGCGAATCTCGGCCCTCCGGCGTGCGATGTCCATCGAGGCACTGCTGATGTCAAGATAGACCACGCGCTGCGGCGTATCACGAAGTTGTTCGGCCAGATGAATCACGGCGTCGCCGGTGCCACCTCCAGCGACCAACACACGCAGCCCCGCGCGCATGTCACGACGACCTTGAAAGCCGTAGTGATTGATCACTTCGAGCGAGTCGATGTAAGTCCGCTTCAGCCGTTTTCGTTCGTCCTCGGGATCGCGAGGAGGGTACGGAAACGACTCATACTGGTCTTGGACCTGCTGGAAACTCAAAGCATCCGAAGCGTCGATCGACATGGCGGTTCCCTGCATGGCGTTCATTTTGGTAAGACGTCGCGGAGTGTCCGCCTGCTTGCACGACGGGTCAAGTGCAGTTCATCGGGCGTTGCTTATGGTGGTGCTAGCGTCAGAAGATATTTATGATAGGAGCCGTCGATTCCTGTCGAGCCTTGGCCCCCACGAGCACCGCCAGCAACTTGAAAGACAACCCACGATGAACAACTCGAAGGTGATCGTACTGGGTTCGGTGAATACTGATCTCGTGATCCGCGGGCAGCGCATTCCTCAGCCGGGCGAGACGGTGTTGGGGGGGACGTTCTATCGGGCTGCTGGTGGAAAAGGAGCGAATCAAGCCGTCGCCGCGGCGCGGGCTTCCAGCGAGCCAGTCACTTTCATTGCGGCGGTTGGCGATGATGCATTCGGCCGCGAGGCGGTGGCTGGTTTCCAGAACGAGAATCTCGATCGACGCTTCATGCGTGTCGTGCCCAACGCGAACTCCGGCGTCGCGCTAATCCTTGTCGATGCGGCGGGCGAAAACTCGATCGCTGTTGCCTCTGGGGCGAATCTCGAATTGGGGCCGGCCGATGTCGACGCCGTGCCCGAGGAGATTTTCGCCAACGCTCGGGTGTTTCTTGCCTGTCTCGAATCGCCTATTGAAACAGTCGAACGTGGTCTCCGCCGGGCGCGTGCGGCTGGTCTAACCACAATCCTAAATCCCGCGCCGGCGGGGCCGCTTGTCGGCCATCTCGAGATACTGAAATTGGTCGATGTGCTAACGCCCAACGCAGGGGAAGCGGCGCTGCTCCTTGGAATGCCGGCAAACGAACAGGCAGCGAACGAAACAACATCCCAAGCCGCTGGCAAGTTACGGCGTCACGGGGCCCGGTCGGTGGTCGTGACGCAAGGTTCCGCGGGCGCGCTGGTTGTCGAAGAGACGACCGAACACGTTCCCGCCGTGAAGGCCACGCCGCTCGATACGACAGCCGCCGGCGATGCGTTCAACGGGGCGTTGGCCGTGGCATTTTCGGAAGGTCGCTCGCTGATAGACGCCGTGCGCTGGGCAACGTGCGCGGCAGCAATTTCAGTAACCCGGGAAGGCGCGCAGCCCTCGCTGGCGACACGTGCTGAAATCGAAAGTTCGTTTGCGAGTAACATCGAAACTTGACTTCGCCCGGTCCGCAGCCAAGACTCGGGCTACGACGACAATACACCTTCTCACGTGATGCACCATGTTTGACGAACTCTCTGAAATATCCAGGTCTTCGCGGCGAAGATTTCTCGCGGGAACGGCAACCCTGGTGGCAGGCGCGGGGGTTGTTTCCACAACATCCACCGCCGAGGAACAAACACTTCGTAAAGGAAACAACATGGTGAAAGCGATCTCGT
>CAZNXE010000015.1:0-27165 GCA_964576465.1 uncultured Planctomycetaceae bacterium | reverse complement strand
AAGAACGGGCTCGAAGCCACGCGACGGGCCTACCAGATGATCGGCGACGGACAAGACACACTCGACGCGGTCGTGGCTGGCGTGAGTCTCGTGGAAGACGATCCGAATGACACGACCGTGGGGCTGGGCGGATTGCCCAACGAAGACGGCGTGGTCGAACTCGATGCGGCGGTCATGCACGGTCCAACCCATCGTGCGGGCGGGGTCGCGGCGCTTCGCAATGTGCGTAGCGCGGCCCGCTTGGCACAACTCGTCATGGAGCAAACCGACCACGTACTGATGGTCGGCGAAGGTGCATTGCGATTTGCCAGGGCACAAGGCTTTGTCGAAGAAAACCTGCTCACCGAAAAGGCCCGCAAGATTTGGCTTTATTGGCGGCAAACACGCTCGGACGACGACGATTGGCTTCCTCCGCCAAAGGAGGATCTAGACCCCGAGGTCCGCAAGTTCTTCGAGCGACCGACCGGTACGATTCACTGTTCGGCGATCAACGCCAAGGGCGATCTTTCATGCACGACCACGACCAGCGGGTTGGCGTTCAAGTTGCCCGGTCGCGTGGGCGATTCGCCGATCATCGGCGCCGGCTTGTATGTTGACAACGAAACCGGCTCCTGCGGAAGCACGGGCCGCGGGGAGGCGAATTTGCAAAACCTGTGTAGCTTCGCCGGAGTCGAACTTATGCGAACAGGCATGTCGCCTCGGGAAGCCGGGCTCGAAGTGTTGCGCCGCGTGGCCAAACATACCGAACCCCGTTTGCGCGACAAACAAGGTCGTCCAAAATTCAATTTGCAATTCTACTTGTTGAACAAGAACGGCGACCACGCTGGGGTCGCTATGTGGGGCCCCAAGCAGTTCGCCGTGACCGACAGCACCGGCAGCCGGCTGGAAGATTGCGTGGCATTCTATCAACGTGACAGTTGAGTTAGGCGTGCGGCAGATAAGAACGTACCCATCACAACCCGACGCGTAAGCGAGGGAACGCAGCGTCTTACCGGTTGGTCCCTCGCTCACGCGTCGGGTTGGTATTCTCATTCGCCGCTCGCCTTATCAGATGGCGATCTGGCTCAACCGCTGAAGGCCAAATGATAGCCGACGAGCATGATACCGGCATCGACGAACATGTGGCTGATCCAGGGCGCGTAGAGTGTGCCATAGCGATGGTATAGCCATGCCCATACGGCTCCACCAACCGCCACTGAAATGGATAGAAAGCCGACCGCCACATAATCGTCGGTGTATCGCGAAACGACAATCACGTGATGAGCCATGAATCCCAGGCTCGAAACCACAATGGCCGTCCACAAGCCGGTGAATTGTCGCAGGCGGCCAAAGACAAACCACCGCCAATAGTATTCTTCCATGAACGAGTGCAGCAGGCAGTAGAAGGCCGCCAGACCAAGAAACCCCAGCGGTGTAGTCGCGCCGAAGTCGTTGAGTTTGGCGATCAGCGGTTGCCGGCCTTGTTGCGCATAGCTACTGTCGCTCAATACGCCGTAGAACAACGACAGCATCCCAACGAGTACCACGATGCCAAACGCCACCCCGACGAGCATCCCGCGGCCATCGGGGCGTTGAATTCCCAATCGCTTCTGTTCAACAGCAAGTACCCACGCCAAGGGAAAGCCAAACTGCACGACCTTTATGACCGCATACACCACGCCAACAGCATCGTGCCCGGCGAACGTAACGAAATAGAGCCAAGTACCGATCGACGGAAACACGATCGCAAAAACAATGGCCGCCACTTGCCATTGCGGTCGCTGGTTGGACTCGGTTGCCGTTGAATTCATCGGTAAACGTTCTCGCGGCGGATACGTGTTGCAGATTCGGCGCCTCCATCTTATCGTCTCCATAGAGCAGCGATCAATGTAGCGCAGAGGCGTGCTATCGGTCAGTTCGTTCAAAGGCGATAGACTCAATGCAGTCTTCGACCACAATGCTCGCTCCGCATTGTTCTATCTTCGCCAGCGATGATCATCGAGAACCACCTTGAGCATCGAAACCGACGAGCGAATCTGCCCCCTGTGCCGCTGTAAAAAAGGGCAGGACTTCTTCCAGGACGACCGCGATTACTTCCGTTGCCCGGCGTGCTCCTTGGTATTCGTGCCGCCGCGTTGTTTCTTGACGACTGCCGAGGAGAAAGCGGTTTACGACTGTCACGAGAATCGACCGGACGACCCGGGCTATCGCCGGTTTCTAAGTCGCCTGTTTGATCCGATGAACGAACGCCTCAAGCCGGGCAGCCACGGTCTCGATTTCGGATCGGGTCCTGGTCCGACACTCTCGCTGATGTTTGAAGAGACCGGACACACGGTGAACATCTACGACCCGCTGTACGCTCCGGACCCTCGCGTGTTGGATTTGCAATACGACTTTATCACTACCTCCGAAGTGGTGGAGCACCTACGGCAACCACAGAAGGAACTCGACCATCTGTGGAACTGCCTGAAACCGCGCGGCTGGCTGGGCGTGATGACCAAACGCGTGATCGATCGCAAGGCGTTCTCCACGTGGCATTACAAGGGAGATCCGACCCACGTTTGCTTCTTCTCAGTCGCAACGTTTCAATGGCTTGCGACCCAGTGGCGTGCTAGGTTGTTGGTCGTCGATAAAGATGTCGTCCTGTTCGAGAAAACCCCGGAGATCGACTTCCAGAGTGGAATACCGTTGGAAAATGGCGACCAATTGGGGGTTGGTCGCGTGATCGAGTAGACTGTTTTGTGCCGGCTCGCCTTAGTGGGCATCGCCGGCATGCTGTGAAAGATCACCGTGCGTGAGGTTCTCTGATGCTGACCCTCTGGGGTGGAAAACAGAAATCGTTTTGTGATGGTCTTTCGCGGCGCAGCTTCTTGCGGATCGGATCTCTGGGGCTGGGTGGCTTGTCGTTGCCGCAATTGTTGCGCGCTGAGTCGCACTTGCGGTCGCCCGACAACGATCGTGCGGTTGTCATGGTCTACCTGCCTGGCGGACCAACGCAGCACGAAACGTTTGACCCCAAGCCGAATGCTCCGCGTGAAGTCCGTGGTCCTTGCCGTGCAATCAGCACTCGGATTCCCGGCACGCAGTTCTGCGAGCTTCTGCCGAAGCTGTCGAACATGGCTGACAAGTTCTCGATTGTGCGGACGCTGGTCGGCATGGAGAACCGACACGAATCGTTTCAGTGCTACACCGGACGCCCCGCGGGACGCAACGGGGACAACGAACCTGCCGGAGGTTGGCCGACACTTGGTTCGGTTGTCTCCAGCGTGGTGGGACACGCCGCCGATGGCATGGTTCCGTACGTCGATGCCGGACCGAAGATGAGCTATCGCCCCTACAACAATCGTGGTGTACACGATCCGTCTGGCACCAGTTCGTGGCCCGGCTTCACCGGTCAACAGCACACGCCTTTCTCGCTCGAGGGCGAAGTGAAAGACGATCTGATACTCAACGGAATCGATCTTCCAAGGCTTGGCGACCGCCGCGCACTGCTGAAGGCACTTGGCCGCTTTCGCCACAATGCGATGACCGATGGTCTCGATAGCTACCAACAACAGGCGTTCGGGGTTCTCACTTCCAATCGATTCGTCGAAGCGATGGATCTTCAACAAGAGGATCCAAAGGTTCGCGAGCGGTATGGGAACGTTCAGGAAACCGATTCCAGTTTCGGTGGCGCGCCGCAAAGCCCACAACATTTGCTGCTGGCCCGACGGCTGATCGAAGCGGGTGTTCGTTGTGTCACGGTGGCCTTCGGAGCCTGGGACTGGCATGCCAACCGCGAGGGATCGATTGACCATCTCTCGAAGAAGTACCTGCCGGTCTTCGATCACACGATGGCGACGTTCCTCAGCGATCTCGATGAACGGGGAATGTTGGAAAAGGTTTCGGTGGTGGTTTGGGGCGAGTTTGGTCGCACGCCGCGAATCAACGCCAAGGGAGGTCGCGACCACTGGCCCGGCACGCAGGCGGTATTGTTGGCCGGCGGCGGGATGCAAGGCGGCCGCATCATCGGCGAAACCGATCGCATCGGGGGCGTTCCCGTCGCGCGACCGGTGCATGTGCAAGAGGTCTTCGCAACGCTTTACCGAAACCTGGGGATTGATGCCAACGCTGTCACCATCAACGATCTGAATGGCCGACCACAGTACCTGGTCGATGCGAATCGCCAACCGATTCACGAGCTGTATTCGTGAGCCAACTACGGCGTTTTGCCTGCGGCTGAACCGGCCGTGTATCGCAACGCGTCGAAGTGCACCTCAACGTGCCACCCGCCCGACTGCACATTGAACAGCCCGAAGCGGTCGAACGTCGCGCCTTGTTCACGATCGTGCTCCGCAAGCGGCAGCGACACCTGCTGTTCGTCCAATGTGACGACAATTACCCCACGACCGCCGGCCGCATGGGGATCATATCGCATCGTCCACGCATGCTTCATCTTGTCGATCCGCAGCAGCGGTCCGCGATCGGCATTCAACCCGTTGCCGGTCTCAGTCCCATAGCCGGGTCGAAAATAATGTCCCACGCGACTGGGCCCTTCGAGCAAGATGCCCAGATAATTCTGTTGCCGCGAGTGGTGATCGGGCCGGGATTTGTTTTGCTTACTCTCGCTGTCGAACCAGCCAAGATACACAGCACTATCGGGGCCCGACGCCACGAAGCGGACCGTACCTTCGGCATAGAGCGTATCGTTCAGAGTCAAGGTACCCACGCGATCGGCGTAGTAGCTTGGTTGCTCGTCGCGCCATATGGTTCCGCCGATTGACCCGACGTTTGGTTCGTTCTCGGTTGGCGCGACGAACCCATAATCGTGAAACGGACGCACGATGTGTTCGGTGAACTCCGCGCGATTGCCGACAGCGACCCATTGGGGATCTGCGTCGAAGGAATATTCTGTTCCATTCACCACCAGTTCGTCGAGCCAGATTTCAATTCTCCCGCCCGTTGCTTCCTGGTTCCAGATGCCAAAGCGGTCGAACACCGCACCATCTTCGCGATCCTCTTTGCGAAAAGGAAGCCGATACGTGCGATCGTCCAAGCGAAACTCAACGGAGCCGATCCCATCGTTGCCGCTAGGGTCGTACTCAAGCCGCCATTGGTGTGTCGAACCGTCGGCGGCGAAAGGCTCACTCGCGGTCGTCTGATATCGCTGGCCTTCAAAACACCCCATACCGCCGGTGCGCCCGTTGCGGGTTCCATACTCGAAGAACATCCAATACGTGTCGCCGTTGCCATCTGCCCGAAACGCCAACGAATTGGTTGTCCGCCAACTCCGCGAGGTGTGATGAAACCAACCAACTAGCACACCCGAGGAACCGCTGTTTTGTGTGACGGCCATCTTCCCCGAAGCGACAAGATGATCGTCGAGCGAGAATTCCCGGTGCAGTTTTACAGCGTAGTTTGCCGGCGTGAGCGACCGCTGCACCCAACCGCCGATCTCTCCCTTGGCATCGCCTCGCGCATGCTGCGTCGCACGATATCCAAAATTCTGCCGTGTTGTCGGTCGATCGACTGGCAACAAGCGGTTCCGAAAGTCCTCCCACCCCGGGTCGACATTCACTCTGGGCGAGCGCAGAACCTGGGCTTCAACAGCATTCGCAAACAGGGTGAGACTGCCCATGAGCGAGAACAACACGACCACCAATGCCCGCGGGAAGACACAAGAACTAGCACCGACCACGCCTGCGGATAGGTGATTCATCGTAGATCGCCCTATTGGAGTGCGACGACTTTAGGGCTAACTTTCGCGACTCGATTATAGCCAGACCAAGAAGCTGAAGTCACACCACCTCACCCACCCATCTCCCACCGTTGACCATACATTCTCCCCACAGCTATATTGGCCAGCTTCGGGGCGTAGCTCAGCTTGGCTAGAGCGCTGCGTTCGGGACGCAGAGGTCGCAAGTTCAAATCTTGTCGCCCCGACTCTTGTCTCGTAACAACTTACGTCGATAATGAAGCGACGGGCCGACCCGCGATACCCACTAAACCGGGTCGCGGGCCGGCCACATCGGACTTTCCAAGACATGCACTGTTCATGTTGATTGGGAGGTCTATCATGCCACGTCGTCGTCTCACCAAGCCTTGGCTGCATGCGCGTAGCGGCTACTACTGCACTTACTCCGAAGGCAAACGCGTTTACCTCGATCGCGACTACCGCGTCGCTTGTCGAAAGCTCCGCGATCTGAAGGCGCGGCAGAAACGCGCGGAGCAACCGACCAGTGATTGGCTGGAAGCACCGTTTGCGGAATTGGCCGACGAGTTTCTCGACGACCTGAAGGCCAGAAAGAAACCGTCCAGTTACACGAGTTACCGCTATCGCTTGAGGCAGGCGCTGGAGGTGCTCGGAACAGAGTTGCGCGTCATCGAAGTGCGTAAACACCATCTGGCACAGGTCGAACGGCGTTACGCTCCGACGCACAGTCCAAGCACGGTTAAGGACACGATTGCCGCCGTGCAAACTGTTTTCGGCTGGGCGGTACGGCACGATATGCTGGATGAAAATCCTTTTGTCGGCTATCAGAAACCAGCTGCGAGGATTCGCACGCGGATCATTGAACCGACAGAGTTCAGGGCACTCTTGCGGTGCAGCGATCCTCCGTTCCGCCGTGTGCTCTTGTCGCTTGCGCTTACCGGCTGCCGGCCAGTGGAGGTTCGCAGTTTGCGATGGGACTGGGTTAACTTGACGGATGGTTTCTGGATTCTGCCCGACCATAAGACGATCACGCGGCAACGCCATCCGCGGCCACGAGTGATCCCCTTGCCGGAAGTAATCTGGAAGCTGTGCCGCTGGCTCGACCGATCGGCGCATGGACCGAACGATCATGTGTTCTTGAACTGCTGGGGAAAGCCGTACGGCAAGGACACGCTTTGTCGCAAAATGGCCCGTGTCCGCAAACGAGCCGGCATTGGTATGAAGGGTGGAGAGTCGCTGGTGCTCTACAGCACTCGACACACGTTCGGCACCGAGACATCGGGGGCAATCACGGATATCGAACTGGCTGAACTGATGGGGCATACCGATACCCGAACGACTCGGCGTTATGTTCATCTCAACACGGCTCGTCTACGGGAGATTCAACTGCGGGCTCACGATCGTCGGCTGCAGAGAGCTCGGGGAAATGCCCGAGCGCGGCCGCCCGTGACGATCGACGATTGCGGCGTTGGGGCTGCGTAGCGTCACCATCGCTTGGCACCATCGCCCACCGCTGTTCGCAACTTCTTGATGATCTGCTCCGGCTTGTGCTTCTTGCCCTTCATCGAAAGTCCTCCTCGCCACAAAATTGCCGTTGGACTCTCATAACATATGGATCAGCTTTTGGGGAGCAGGCCACGAGGGCGATCCGACGCATCAAGTCTACGTGGTGATGACCCGTCAGGAGTTCAAGCGGCTCATCTACGACGATAGCGATCTGACTGATGGTGAGATGATGGCGGCGGTTGGTCATCTCTTCAATGACCCCGATGGCTGGGGTGCTCCGGAGATGGACGTGTACGACGAACAGGATGATTCTTCTCCGGCTGGCACATGAGCGCCCGAAGAGGCAGCGTGGTCGTTCTTGACTTCCCGCAAGGCCCGGGACAGCCATCCAAGCGACGTCCGGTGCTCGTTGTGCAGTCCGATCACAACAATGGTCGGCTCAACAACGCCATCTTCGCAATGATTACGTCGAGCACACGCTTAGCCGGCAAGGAAGCAACGCAGGTGCTCGTCGACCCTGCAACACTTGATGGTCAATCAAGTGGCTTGGCTCATCGCTCAGCAGTCAAGTGCGAGAACCTGTACACGTTCCCGCAAAAGGCAATCCACCGCACAATCGGTACGCTGTCTGCCCCATTGATGCAACAAGTTGACGATGCTCTCAAAGCATCGCTCGCCCTTTCCTGATCTGCTTATTCCAAAACGACCGTTCCGATTTACATCATCCCCGATGAAAAGTCGCTGGTTTCACCGCTCTGATTCTCACCTATAACGAAGGAGAAACGTAGAAACGTCTCCGGCACAACTTGCAATGGATTCCATTCGATGTTGTGTGGTAGAATTGAGGCATGACTCCTAAACTCAGTGACGATCAACGGCACGCTTTGCAAAGCACCACTGGCAAACTTGTCGAAGTGCATGACGACCAAACACGCCAAACGTACGTGCTCATGTCGATCGATCTTTTCCGCGAGATGATGGGAGTCGGCAGTAATGAAGACATGGCGGCCTCACTGCAAGCAATCGAAGAGGGCATTGCCGATGTTGACGCCGGTCGCACTCGCCCATTTCGAGACGTGCTCACCGAACTTACGACCGACGCATGAGCTATACGGTCAAGCTCTCAGCACGAGCTGAACGCGACATCAAAGAAGCCTATGCGTACATCCGCGAGCATGGTCCCGCGTCTCCCAATACTTGGAAAGCTGGGCTTGAACGTAAGCTCGTTTCTCTCGAATCGTTCCCCGAGGCCTATGGGTTTGCTCCCGAGAATACTGTGACTCATACAGGCATTCACCAACTTCTCTACGGCCCCTTCCGCATTCTCTATGTGATCCGCGATAACGACGTTGACGTGCTCACCGTCCGCCACGGTGCCCGTCGTTTTCTTCGCGAAGATGAACTCGACTGACGTGTGTTTCCTTCTTTGTTCTTGCCCACCTCTTCACCGGCGAAGTAAAGGTGTCGGGAACAAGGCATGTTACTTCTTGCAGAAAAGCCGAGTAGGGTCCGCTGTGCGGACCGGTCACACAACCGTGTTTGACAGGATTTCAGTGGACGTAATCGAAATGGGCCTGGAAATTTCGTTCCTCTTCAATCGTGTGCTCCCAGAACCGTCTTTGCCACACTCCCCGACGACGATTCTTCCGGCGGGAATCAGACGTGGCCTGCTCTTGTCCGCCGGATTCAGACCAAGACAAAAGGTGATGGGTTCTAGCGAAGCGCTTTGTCACAGTGTGTTGATCGACCTCGGCATAACCGATGACTCAAGCACACCGGTTCCGGCAACCTACCTGTAGAATAAGTAGAATGTCCCGCCATAATCAGCAATGGATAAGCCCGACTACAAACGCCTCTCTTTCCGTAAGTCCTTCGTTTCGGTGGCAGTCGGCAATGAAATGGACACTGCTTCTGGCCCTGTGCTTGATTCTCGTCGTGTCGATAGGTGGCTACATGTGGTTTTTCGATCGATACTTTGACCGTAGCCGCGAGAGGCACATTGGAACGATTGAGGAGTTAAGCAATGGAACGGGCTCAATAACCGTTTCGCTTCCCGTACGGACGGCCAGTTGGTACGTTAGGTGTGGAAGCCCAGCCAAGAATGGGCAGTTGACAGCCGAGCATGTGCGTATCAGCGTAAAGAACACAGGAAATCACACGCTCTATCATTCACTGCATCTACCTCCTTTTGACAGCACAAAATTTCGGGAGATTAGCATAGAGCCGGACGAGGAGGCCACCCTGTTTGAGGGTGCGATGGGAGACTTCTGGGGTAAGTTGCATAGTCTTAGATTTAGTACTCGATCGGCTGGCTGGGAAATGTCTTGTATCATGCAGCTTCAGTTTGAAAGAGTCATCGAGTTGCAGGAGCCCATTGCCGTTGACGCTGACTATCGGGATGCGGCTTACTCCTGGAGGGAATTCTTCCCATGGTAGGACTGTCTCTGCGTCCAGCCCGAAAGTGCACGAAAAGATGGAATACCTGGCACCCCCCCTTTCTTGTCCTGCGTGTTGTGCTCAATGACGGAAAGATATCCGGGCAAAACGACGCGGATGTCTGGGGAGAAATATCTCCAGCGAAGCTTGCAATGGCTTCCATACGACGTTGTGTGGTAGAATTGAGGCATGACTCCGAAGCTCACAAAAGAATTGCACGACGCCTTGCAGCAGAATGCTGGGAAGCCTCTCGATGTTGAAGCCGAGGGCGATCCGACGCATCAAGTCTACGTGGTGATGACCCGTCAGGAGTTCAAGCGGCTCATCTACGACGATAGCGATCTGACTGATGGTGAGATGATGGCGGCGGTTGGTCATCTCTTCAATGACCCCGATGGCTGGGGTGCTCCGGAGATGGACGTGTACGACGAACAGGATGATTCTTCTCCGGCTGGCACATGAGCGCCCGAAGAGGCAGCGTGGTCGTTCTTGACTTCCCGCAAGGCCCGGGACAGCCATCCAAGCGACGTCCGGTGCTCGTTGTGCAGTCCGATCACAACAATGGTCGGCTCAACAACGCCATCTTCGCAATGATTACGTCGAGCACACGCTTAGCCGGCAAGGAAGCAACGCAGGTGCTCGTCGACCCTGCAACACTTGATGGTCAATCAAGTGGCTTGGCTCATCGCTCAGCAGTCAAGTGCGAGAACCTGTACACGTTCCCGCAAAAGGCAATCCACCGCACAATCGGTACGCTGTCTGCCCCATTGATGCAACAAGTTGACGATGCTCTCAAAGCATCGCTCGCCCTTTCCTGATCTGCTTATTCCAAAACGACCGTTCCGATTGAAATTATCCCCGATGCTGACGACGATGAGGATATGGCGGCATCACTTCGAGCAATCGAAGAGGGCGTTGCTGATGTCGCCGACGGTCGCTCCCGCCCATTCCGAGACGTGCTAGGCGAGCTTACGACCGACGCATAGGGGGAGATAAAGGAGACATTCAACTTCATCCAGGTAGATTGGCATCCACCTTGTCCTCCTCCTCTCAATCCACCACAACTCTCGCGAGTTCTTTCTCGCATCGCGATTGGACTTCGCGGAAGTCTTGTTGTTGGAGTGCGCCGAACAGGGGGTGGGCGGTGAGCTTGGCCTTTGAGATTGCGGGCGACGTCATTCCGCACAGCCAGCGGGCGACGACGACGGGGTCGGATAATAGCTGGGGGTGCTCTGTGCGTAATTCCAATGCCTCATTGATGATCGCCTGGTCGATGGGCGGCGCGTGGGACGGCGAGAGTTCGGTGGGCCCGGATTGCGTGAGACACCGCGTGCAATGTCCGCAGGGTTCGCTTCGCGTTTCGCCGAAATGTCCACACAGGGCTTCGACTTGGCAACCGGAATACGCTGCGAACTGTAGCACTTGATCGAGTCGTTCGAGTTCGTTCCGCTGGCGATCGATCATGCGCTCGTGAAGCTGTTCGGCCAGGGCGCTGGGATCGCCCGGGGTTTTCAAGCGTTGATAGCGATTGCGTGTTCCGGTGGCCTGCAAGTCGAGCAAACCGCCCTGTCCCAAGTAGTCGAGCGCACGCACGACACGCTCGCGCGGCTCGTCGAGCGCGGCAGCCGCCCGATCGACATCGATGTGGCACCAGGTCTTGGCCTTCCTGACTTGGCGAAACAGTCGCTCGAGAAACTGGCGGCGGTCCCCATCGAACTGGGACAGAATCTGGTCCGACGTTTGCAGTGGCCGAAACCGATAGGCCGAGTAGAAGGGAGTTCCGCCGGACAGGAAACCGTCCAACTCAAGGTAGGTCAGTAAGGTGCGAATCACCAAGATGCGGATATCGCACGCTTTCGCAAGCTCGTAGAAACTGACGTCGAACTTGGGTTCGTGAGAAAACACTGATTCGATAAAACGATCAACCGCCGCACGCGTCGGCGTATCGCCGTAGGCGAAGTTCTTCAGTTGGGCAAGATCATCGGGGCAGACAAACATTTCGCACGTGGCTGGCAAACTGTCACGGCCCGCGCGGCCGACCTCTTGCGAATAGTTCTCCAGGCTCTTTGGCAGGTTGTAGTGGTAGACATAGCGGATGTTGGCCTTGTCGATGCCCATGCCAAAGGCGATCGTGGCCACGACCACGCCGGTGCCCGACTGCATGAACCATTCCTGAACCTCGGCACGTAGATCATTTTCCAACCCGGCGTGATAGGCCTTGGCGTCGAGTCCGTGAGCCACGAGCATGGCAGCCAATGTCTCGGCGGTACGCTGCAAGGTTACGTAAATGATTGTCGGACCGGGCGCCCGCTCGCGCAAACGTTCGACCAACCGCGCATCTCGAGAAGTGAATTCAACCGGCGATGAAAGAAGGGTTAGATTTGGCCGATAGCAACTGTTGCGTATGGCGCAGTCTGTCTCAATGTCAAAGGCCCGGCAAATGTCGTCCAGCACCTGCGGTGTGGCGGTGGCCGTTAGCGCCAGCAATCGCTCGGCCTGACAATGATGCGCGAACTGGACCAACTTGAGATAATCGGGCCGGAAGCTGTGTCCCCACTCGGAGATGCAGTGCGCCTCATCCACCGCGAACAGTGCCACGTGCATGCGCTGAATGGATTCTCGGAATCGCTCGTTTTGAAATCGCTCCGGCGCCACATAAAGCATGCGCAAATCGCCGGCCCGCACACGCTGCATGCAATCGCGATACTCGTCCGCCGTAAGCGTCGAATCGAGTCGTGCCGCCGCGATGCCGCGGGCGTTCAGGGCGTCGATCTGGTCCTTCATCAATGCGATCAACGGTGACACGACAATCGTCGTGCCGTCCAGCATCAACGCCGGCAACTGAAAGCAGAGTGATTTTCCCGCGCCCGTGGGAAAGACCGCCGCCGCCGATCTTCCCGCCAGCAAGTGCGTGATAACTTCGTGCTGTCCCGGCAAGAAGCGATCAAACCCGAAGTGTGTTTGCAACGAATTCAGGAGGTTGTCGGTCATCGCAGAAACGCCCCGGTTGTGATTCCACCTTGCGACATCGGGGTAGGCTGTAAGCTTGTACCCGTTGGTGACGATGATCGTCAATTCACACGAACGATCACCCCGTGTCAATACTTTCGTCGATTGAATCCGATCAAATCGATGTTTGGAATCGTCGGGCGACGTGTCCCACGGCAGGAAAAGTTTCTTCACGATTGGCCTTGAAGGATCACTTGTTGGAATTCATCGACTATTTCAACCGCACCTTCGCGAAACGGTTGTGATGGCCCGATACGGGATATCCTCGTTCCTGGCGACGCGGGCAAGCTCCCCGGCACATGGAGAATTGGGCCAGCCGCCGGATGTGGGTAGGTGGAACGGACCATGCCGCCGGGGTATGCTGTGTGCGTACCGAGACCACGCTAAGGCACCCAGATGGTGCTCTGGCGGCCATGCAATTCACACGATCAGGAGATCAGCTATGTCGAAGAAGGGTGTCCAACTTCATCGGCGTCGGTTTTTGAAGACCACACTTGCGGCCACGGGTGCTGCGGTGGCGGCACCGACGATCATTCCCAGTTCGGCCTTAGGTTTGGATGGTGCCGTCGCTCCCAGCGAGCGGATTGTGATCGGCGGCATCGGCATTGGAAACCGAGGGACTTACGACCTTGGCTGCTTCCTGGAGCAAAAGGATGTCCAGTTCGTGGCCGTTTGCGACGTGAAGGAAAAGCGCCGCGTTGCCATCAAGAAAAAGGTCGATGACCTCTACGGTACTGACAAGTGCGACATGGTTCGCGACTTTCGCGAGCTGCTGGACCGTAACGATATCGATGCGGTGTTGATCGCCACGGGACCCAACTGGCATGCCACGGCCGCGATGACTGCGGCGAAGGCCGGCAAGGACATGTATTGCGAAAAGCCTGTCACGAAGAACATCGTCCAGAGCCTGATTCTGGCCGACACGATGCGCCGCACGGCACGCGTGTTCCAAGCCGGCACCCAACGACGCAACCTACCGCACTTCGCATTTGCCTGCGAGTTGGCTCGCACCGGAAAGCTTGGCAAGCTCAAGAAAGTCTTTGCCCATCCTGCGGGCATGCAAGCCATGATGAGTGGCTGGTTGATCCCGGAGGACGAACCGGACAAGGAGGTTGTCGACTGGGACATGTATCTTGGGCCAGCCGCTTGGCGACCGTTCAATGCGAAGCTGCTCGACGGTTTCAATTTTGAGAAGGGGGGCGGGCTGGTTGGCGGCGGCGTGCTGGAATGGGGTTCGCATTGCGTGGATCTCTGCCAGTGGGCCGTGGGAGATTGTCTGCCTCCCGTCGAGTACAACGCGCCGAAAGACGGGCAGTTAGTCGCGCGCTATGAAAATGGTGTGGAGTTAATCTTCCGGGAGACCGGCTGGATTCCCCTGGGCTCGTGCCCGGTGCGGTTTGAAGGTGAGACGGGTTGGGTCGAAGCGGGGGACAGCGGGAAACTCGTCTTGAGTTCGCCCGAATTGCTCGCTGGGCGGGAAGTCGCTGAAATCGGCGGCTATCCGGCGACTTACCACGTTCGCGATTTTCTCGATTGTGTGAAAACGCGCAGCCTCACCAAGGGCAATGCCGACGCGGCTTGCAACGCGCACATCGCCTGTCACGCGGCAAATATCGCGCTGCACTTGGGACGTCAAGTGAAATACGACAACACGCAACACGAGTTTATCGACGACGAACAGGCCAATCGTTTGCGATCCGAGGCGTTGCGTGAACCGTGGAGGCTGTAAGTCTCCCACGCGGCCCGGGGCTGCAACATGGTGACCTCCAACTCCGACGAATTGACCAGACCAACTGAACGGCTCGCTATCCGCGGGATCTATTTCGTAAATACACCGTCCTCAACGCTTGGGACCGAAACTATGTATACGAATCGACCATCCACTCGTGCGATCGTTTTTCTCGCAGCATTGTTTGTCCTGCCCACCGCCTTGGTTGGGGCTGGAGACGAACCGAACGCGTCCTCTGAAAAAGAAACCGAACTGCTCGCGGTCCTTCGTTCAGACGCACCGGCGGCAGAGAAAGCGATCACCTGCAAGCTCTTGGCCATCCATGGATCAAGTGCGGCAGTACCCGACTTGGCTCAACTGTTGCCAGACGAGCAACTGTCATCCTGGGCGCGGATCGCCCTGGAAGCGATTCCAGGCAGTGAGGTGGACGAAGCGTTGCGAAAGGCGATCGATTCGCTCGAAGGAAAACTTCTCGTCGGCACGATCAATTCGATCGGTGTGCGGCGAGATGCTAACGCCGTCAACCTGTTGACCACGCACTTGCAGGACAAGGACGCCGATAGCGCGTCGGCCGCGGCCGTGGCTCTGGGGCACATCGGAAATGCCGCCGCCGCCGAATCACTTCGACAAACCCTATCCGTCGCCCCTGTCGAAGTTCGCTCGGCGGTTGCCGAGGGCTGTGTGCTGTGTGCTGAGCGGTTTCTCTCCGAAGGTAAGTCGGTCGAAGCGACAGAGATTTACGATGAAGTCCGTCGAGCGGATGTTCCTAAGCAGAGAATCATCGAGGCGACGCGAGGCGCAATTCTTGCCCGAAACCAAGAGGAGGGCATCCCGCTCTTGCTCGAACTATTCCGCTCGCCAGACAAAAGACTGTTCCAACTCGCATTGATCACGGCTCGGGAGTTTCCTGGCAGCGACTTCGACAAGGCCCTGGCAGCCGAGATGGTTCAGGCGACCCCGGATCGGGCGGCCTTGATAATTCAGGCAATGGCCGACCGCAAAGAAACCGTCGTCTTGCTCGCTGTGTTAAAGGCTGCCGGGCAAGGTCCCAAACAGATTCGACTGGCCGCTATCGAGGCACTCGGCCGCGTGGGAGACGCTTCGTGTCTCTCCGTGCTGTTGGAGATTGGGCTCGATGGCGATGCGGATCTGGTGCAAACAGCGCGATCGACACTGGCCGATCTTCCAGGTGAGGAAGTGGACTCGCAAATCGTCGCGCTCCTCCCCAAAGCCGAAGGACCGATCTACCCGCTGTTAATCGAGCTCATCGGGCAGCGACGCATCGACGCCATGCCGGCTCTTCTTGAGGCCTTGGACCATGCCGACACAGCGGTGCGCAACGCCGCGTTGACCGCCTTGGGTGAGACGGTCGCTCTCGACGGATTATCCGTGCTGATCTCACAGGTTGTTGCCCCCAAACATCCAGAGGATGCGGCGGTCGCTCAACTGGCCCTGCATGCGGCGAGCATTCGCATGCCAGACCGTGAGGCGTGTGCCGCGGAACTCGCGGCAGCCATGGAAGGAACCTCGTCGGTGTCGACGAAAGGCTCCCTGCTGCAAACCCTCGGAGCAGTAAGCGGGACCAAGGCACTGGCAACCATCGGCGCCGCGGCGAAGAGCGACGATCCTGAGCTTCAGGACGTTAGCAGCCGTCTGCTCGGCAAGTGGATGACTGAAGACGCGGCACCGGTTCTGCTCGATCTGGCGAAGACGGTATCCGGGAAGTATCGGGTTCGAGCGATACGCGGTTACATCCGGATAGCAAGACAGTTCGACATCCCGGAACAACAGCGTGTGGAGATGTGTCGCAACGCGATGGAAGCCTCGCGTCAACCTGATGAGCAGAAGCTAGTGCTGGAAGTTCTCAAACGCTATCCGAACCCAGAGACACTCAAGCTGGCCATCAACGCGATGCAGATCATCGATTTGAAGGAGGAGGCCACTGGGGTCACACTGAGCATCGCTAAGAAGCTCGCCAAAAAGGGAGTCGACGTAAGTGAACTGCTTGCCGATTCTGGTCTCGACAAGGCGCAGCTGGAATCCATCAAAGCGGAATGAGGGTGCAGGAGTAACTCAACAGGACGTGACCGCGGTGCTCCGCAAGCAGGCTGGCCACTTGCTGCTGATCATCTTGGTGTTGGCAAGTTACAACACCGGCTTCGGCGGTGACCTGTTGTCGGGCAGCGCGAAGTCATGGATTTGAAGTGGACGCCATACGAAGAAGACAATCACGCGGTGGCTCTAGGCACATCAGTCTTGGGCGAGCCGGGGCTCTAACCGAGATTCTCTCCAATTCGCATGCAGCCACATGCCAAGCAACAGTACATTTATCAAACAGATCCCCACGAGATGGAACCGAGTGGCTTGTTTCAATGCGATGTCGTAGGGAAATGCTTTTAGGGGCACCTCGACCATATACCAGTCATCGGCATTGTCGTTGGCGTCATGGTAAACCTTGACCTGGTCTGAGGAAAAGCTGAGTTCGACAGAATCGGGCCAAGTGAAGAGGTGAAAAGCGGTAGCGCAGAGATTGGATCCGTTGACAAATAACAAGAGCGCGACGGCAAGAAACCGTTGATTCCGGCAGCGCGCCAACGGAGTGGGTGAAGGGACCGGTGCTCGGGTGAGTTTCTCCCGTTTCGGCAGCCCTCGGATTTTCAGTTCGTCGATTTCAAACTGTTTCTCGGCAATGACACCACGCTGCTCTTCTGTCCAACTTTCTTGCATGGCTTTCTTGTCCAGCGGCCTTTCGAGTCACACCCAAGAATACGATGATGTCAGGGACTTGCCTTTCCAGGCGCTGCAACGTGCTCTTGGGGAACAGTGCTCGCAATCAATGCTGGCCAGCCTCACCCTACGACACTTCCATCTCCTTGATCATCTTCGATTCATAAGCTCGGGCTGAAAACTCGGCCAGCACGTCGCGGTCTTCGTTGGTGTAGGTTGGCGTGCCGGTGATGGTGGCTAGATTGCGGTCCACATCCGAGGGGATCGAGACGCCGATGTTCAACATCGAGACCCGTTCGTCGCGAAGCGCCCAACGAATGGCTGCCGGGGGAACCTTGGCGAGCTGTGCTTCATCGTAATCGCCGACAACATTCTTGGCGTTGTGGCTCATGACATTCGCCCCCAACACCTTCATCGCCACGATGGCCATCTTCCGCTCGTGCGCCTTGGCGAGGCACTGCTCGCGGATTTCGATTTTCTTGTTCGATAGCATGGTGTCCATGCCCTTGCGGAAATAACCATAGGCCAGCAACACCTGATCGAAGCCACCGGTCTCGATCATCTTCAGCACGCTCTCGAACGCCACGTGCGTCGTGAGTCCGATGTACTTGAGCAACCCTTCGTCGCGCAGCTTGACTAACTCGGCGTGGATCTTCATTGCCCCCTCGAACCCCACCCGTTCGATGGCGGGGCTGTGAATCTGCACGCAATCGACATAGTCCATGCCGAGTTGCTCAAGCGATTTCTCCACACTCGCTCGGGTCTTTTTCGGATCGGAGAAGTGAACCTTGGTGGCCACATAGCAATCCTCGCGAACGCCCTTCAGGCCGGCACCCATGATCGACTCGCTCTCGCCATACACGCGGGCGGTGTCGAAGTAGCGAATGCCGGAATCATACGCATGGCGAACCATGGCCTTCCGCTCGTCGACCGGCAGTAGCGGAGCGCCGTAGGCACCAATGAATAGCCCCACCATTGCCGAACCACCCATTCCAAGCACGGGCAATGTGCGACCGGTGCTGCCGAAGGGCCGAGTTGGAATGGCCGATGGCTCTGCATCGCCCGCGTCATTGTTGTCGGCAGGCGCGGCGTAAACGGGCGAGCCGGGAATTGCTTGGGTAAGACCGGTGGCGCCAGCGGCCAACAAACTTGATTTCAAGAACGAGCGTCGTCGGAGGTTGCGTTGTTCTTCTGGCACGATATCGGCCTTTCTCGGAAAGAGAGGTGATCAACTCGGGCCCCCACCCGCAGCCATGGATGATAAGACATCGCCACCGCCGACGTCCAACAAATTCCGCGAAATTGCTGGGGCGAGAAGAGAAAGACCGCATGCAGAGCGGGCAACAGCACAGCCGCTGACTTGGCCCCCTCGCTAAAACAACTCCAACAAGGGCCGGCCTTCGGGCAGGAGTTGCAGCGGGCGACCTTGCAGGTCGGTGGTCGTGAGATCGGCAATACCCATGGCGTGGTAGATCGTATGGGCGATGTGTTCGGGAGCAACGGGACGATTGGCGGGAAACTGGCCCACGCGGTCCGACGAGCCATAGACTTGTCCGCCGCGAATTCCGCCGCCGGCCAGCAGCACGCTCATGCAGTGCGTCCAGTGATCGCGTCCGCCGCCGCTGACGCCCCCGGAACGGACGTCGCCGATTTGCGGCTTGCGACCCATCTCGCTGTTGACCACAAGCAATGTGTCGTCCAGCCGTCCCCGTTCATCGAGATCTTCGATCAAGGTCGCAAACCCTCGATCGAACTCGGGCAACAAGCGATCGCGAAGGCAGTTAAAGTTGTTTCCGTGCGTGTCCCAGCCGCCGGCGCTCTTGCACTGCTTCGCGATCTTCATGTTCTCTTTCCAGAACACTGTGACGAACGGCACGCCAGCTTCTACCAACCGTCGGGCCATCAACAGGCTCATTCCGTTGACTGTCTTGCCATACCTTTCGCGCAGTGACTCCGGTTCGTCGGCCAAGTTGAACGCCTGCTTGGCCTTCGTCGAGGTGAGTAGCGAGAAGGCCTTGGCTTGTTGCTTCGAGTAGATCACGCTGTCCGATGTTTCGTCGAACGCACGTTCGGCGGCGTCGATCCCTTCGAGCAGCGAACGTCGCGACGCGACGCGCTCGGGCGACAAGTCGCCGCGAAGCTCGAGTGCCGGAACGGAAAACTCCAGCGGCTTTTCAAGGTTGCCATCGACATACAACGGGTCGTGCTCAACCCCCAACAGCGCCGCAAACTGGCCGGGTCGCGTGTAGGGCATACGGCTCGGTTTGTGAGGCAACGAAACGGCGTTGGGTAAGTACGGATGAACAGGACGTTTGGATCCCACCACGCAACCGATGTACGGCCAATCGGTCGGCTGCGGTCGCCGATCGTTCGCCAACGTGCGAAAGGTTACATCGGGGGCGTGACCAGTCAGGTTGTAGTAGTAACCCGCGTGATGATCGCCGGTGCCACGTCCATAGTGCCCCAAGGAGCGCACGATGGCCAAGTGATGAGCTTGCTTGGCCAACCGCGGTAGATGTTCGCAAAGCTGAATGTCAGGCGCGGTGGTGGCGATGGGCTTGAAATCGCCGCGAAACTCCAGAGCCGCCTCTGGCTTCATGTCCCAGGTATCGAGATGCGACGAGCCGCCACACAGAAAGAACAAGATCGTCGACTTCGCCCGACCACGACCCACCGACTGCGATTCCGCCCCACGCGCCGTCAGCGCCGGCATGCTAAGCCCGGCGAAACCCAACCCTCCGGCGACTAAGAAGGTGCGCCTTTGAATCGCCCGGCTGACGAGTTCATGCGTTGCGGAGTCTGTCGTGCGTGGAAACCGCTGTTCGTGATTCGGCATGGACAGCACCCGGAAATTGGCGGCCACGGAAGGAAGGAAAGAATCTGAGGGCGAACTTCAACGTCAACCTTAGTGGTTGGCCGAATGAACTGCAAGAAGAATGATGGGGAGCAGGACGATGAGAGAGATCCAAACCAGCCGGATTGGCCGTTTTGACGCGACAGCAGGGGCTTGTTAGGCTGAAACGACAAAGCATCTTAGGCACGGGAGACACCCGGCGATGGCAAACCAGCTAGGCAGCGATTTTGAAGCCTTCGTTCACTTTGCGGAGAGCCAGTTGGGCAATCAAGACGCCGAACTCACGCCCGAGCAGTGCTTGGCGCTCTATCGATCGCAGCATCCCAGGGCAGCCGAACTCAGCGAAGGGATCGCGGCCGTCAACGAAGCCTTGGAAGCGATGCACGCCGGCGACACGGGACAGCCGCTAGAAGAGTTTGATCGTCAGTTCCGACTGCGGAACAAGCTTCCGACCGATGGCTGAGAAGTACCGTCTCACTGTTCTCGCGCTTGCCCGTCGCGACATTCAAGAACAGTTCGACTACCTCAAGCTGCGCTCGCCGCAAGGAGCGGCCACTTGGTACGAACGGCAGCAGGGCGCTTTGGATCGGCTGAAAGTCAACCCGCTGGCCAACGCACCGGCACCTGAAAATCCGCACGTTGATGAAGAGATTCGCCAGATTCTCTTCAAGACACCGCGAGGTCTCCCGTATCGCATCCTCTACACAATCGTTACCAACGAGATTCGGGTTCTGCGTGTTCGCGGCCCTGGTCAGGACTTACTGGAACAGTCGCAGCTCTTCTAGCCGACTGGTTACCATCGTCGGTACCCTTGCAAAGTACCGGCATCACGAGATCTTTCACGCGACCGCCAAAAAGCCCGCTGAAACAACAAACAGAGCTGCGACCATCACGACTTAAAAAACGCTTTCAAGCCCCTCTCTCAACCGGTATACTGGGGGTTCACCCTCCTGGCTTCCTTCCTGCCAATGCGTCGTTCACGCCATGTGCGTGGAAAGGTTGGTCTGTCTTGCCGAAATTCTTGCCGATTTACCTCGCGGTGGGTCTCACGGTTACTGCCGCCGCGAGAGCCGATGAGATCGACTTCGTCCGCGACGTGCGTCCTATCTTTGTGGCTCACTGCATCACATGTCATGGCGCGGCCGATCAACAAGGCGGCCTTCGTTTCGATCATCGCGATAGCGTCATGCGCGGCGGCGATTCGGGACCGATCATCGCCAGTGGAGACAGTGCCAGTAGCACGCTGATCGCGCGACTCATTGCCGACGAAGATGAGCGGATGCCACCGCCGTATGAAGAGGACGTGAAGCCGCTTAGCGAGACACAAATCGATACGTTGCGGCGGTGGATCGATCAAGGCGCGCCGTGGCCAGACACCGTCCGCGGCGACGGACATGTTGAATCCGATCATTGGGCCTATCAGCCGATCCAGCGCGGCGCCCCTCCATCGATCAAGAACAAAGGCTGGGTTCGCAGCCCGATTGATGCCTATGTGTTGGCCAAGCTCGAAGTTGAGGGCATTGAGCCATCGGAGGAAGCCGATCGTTACACGCTAATCAAGCGATTGTACTACGACTTGCTCGGGTTACCGCCGACGCCGGAAGAGGTCGACACCTTTGTCAACGACGCCGCGGACAGCGTCTACGAACAGTTGGTCGATCGCCTGTTGCGGTCGCCCCATTTCGGTGAGCGCTGGGGTCGGCACTGGTTAGACAAGGCCCGCTATGCCGACTCCGACGGATACGAAAAAGACAATCCACGGCACAATGCTTGGCGCTATCGCGATTGGGTGATCGACGCGGTGAACCGTGACATGCCGTTCGACCGGTTCACCATCGAACAGCTTGCGGGCGACTTGCTAGATGAGGCGACTTCCGTGCAGCGGCTGGCGACCGCATTTCATCGACAGACGCTCACCAACACCGAGGGTGGCACGGACCAAGAAGAGTTCCGCAACTTGGCCATTTTCGACCGCATCGCCACCACCGGTTCCGTTTGGCTGGGGCTGACCGTGGGTTGCGCGCAATGTCATACGCATAAGTACGACAAGATCACGCAGGCCGAGTATTACCAACTCTTCGCATTCTTCAATAACGGCGACGAAACACAGACCGAAGTCCCTATCTCACAAGAGGCCGTCGCGAAGTACGAAACCCAACGCGCCACGTACAGCGCCACCGACGATGCGCTGCAAGCCGAACTGCGAAGCTTGCGGACCGAATTGGCACCGATGGTGACCGAATGGGAAACCAGGGCTCAATCGCAACTCGTCGAAGCAGCGAAAAATCCACTGCAATTGGTGCCGTTAGAGGTCGTCAGTGTTACCTCTTCCGGTGGCGCGACGTTTGAAAGACTCGATGATGGCTCTTACCTCGCCAGTGGCAACAACCCCGCCGAAGACACACTGACCGTGTTGGCACAGTCGCGCACCGAAGACATCACAAGCATTCGTATCGAGACCTTGGCGCATGACTCGCTTCCCAGCAACGGGCCCGGGCGTGTTGCCCATGGCAACTTCGTCCTCAACGAGCTGACGGTGCATACTGCCCCCAGCGACTCGTTTGGCGATGAACACCAACGCACGCTATCGCGGGCCACTTCCGATCACGCACAAGACGGTTGGCCGGTTGCCGGCGCGATTGATGGCGACGCGAAGACCGGTTGGGCCGTTGGCGATCAGTACGGACAAGACCACTGGGCACAGTTCGCATTTGGCGAGCCATTGAAGCTCGAAGCCGACACGGTGTGGATCAAGCTGCAGCTCGATCAAAAGTATGGCAGTCAACACACGATCGGTCGTCTTCGCGTATTGGCTGGCACCGGAGATGACCCCAACGCCGGAATGCCAGAACACGTCGTCGCCACACTTCGTACATCCTCCGATGAGCGAACCGACGACGGGCGCAAGCAATTGCTTGACTACTACGTATCGATCCAACCGCGCGGCGCGGACTTGCTAGATCGCATCGAGAAGCATCGCCAACAGGAACCGCAACGGCCGACGATGCAGGTGCGGATAATCTCACTCCGTAGCGAAGAACCTCGAACCACACTTCTTTTGCGACGTGGCGACTTCCTGCAACCGCAAGGCGAGGCCATCCTGCCCGATACCTTGGCCGTGCTGCATCCGATGGAAGCTCGCAATCCGGAGAATCCCGATCGATTGGATCTGGCTCGCTGGCTGGCCGATACCCGAAATCCGTTAACGCCACGTGTGGCCGTCAATCAAATCTGGTCGCATCTGTTCGGTCGTGGGCTGGTTGAAACCGTGGACGACTTTGGTGTCCGTGGGCAAGCGCCAAGCCACCCAAAATTACTCGATTGGCTGGCTTTGGAGTACATCGACTTAGGTTGGAGTCGCAAGGCACTGATTCGCCGCATCGTGATGTCGGCGACCTACCGGCAGTCTTCGCGGCACCGTGAGGAGCTGGCCGAAATCGATCCGCGGAACCTGCTGCTGTATCGACAGAATCGCTTTCGTGTGGAAGCCGAAATTGTCCGCGACCTGCACTTGGCCGCGAGTGGATTGCTTTCGAGAAAAGTCGGCGGGCCAAGCGTCTTTCCGCCGATGCCGCCCGATGTCGCGGCACTGAGCTATGCCGGCGGCTTTAAGTGGAACAACAGCGAAGGCGAACAGCGTTATCGCCGCGCGATGTACACATTCTTCAAACGCACAGCGCCGTATCCGAACCTGACGACCTTTGACTGTCCCGACTCGAACACCACCTGCGCCAAGCGACTACCGTCGAACACACCGCTGCAAGCCTTGACCACGCTGAATAACGTTGTCTTTGTCGAGGCTTCGCGGGCGATGGCCCGTCGCGCTCTACAGGAAGTGTCGGAAGATGACAACGCCCGACTGACGTTGATCTTCCGCCACTGTGTCGCACGACCACCGATCGAAGCCGAGCTTGCCGATGGCCAAGACATGCTGACCATCGCACGTGACTGGTATGCTGAACATCCCGATGATGCAAAGCAACTGGTTGGCGAATACCTGGCCAACGATGTCTCCGTTGCCGAATCCGCCGCGTGGGTCGCCACGGCCCGAGTGTTCATGAATCTTGATGAGTTCATTACCCGCGAGTGATCGGGAAACCGCCATGCACCCTTTTGCCGAACAAGT
Organism: uncultured Planctomycetaceae bacterium; assembly: GCA_964576465.1. GTDB lineage: Bacteria > Planctomycetota > Planctomycetia > Pirellulales > JAEUIK01 > CAZNXE01. The sequence goes on along the minus strand of CAZNXE010000015.1, from coordinate 3,107 downwards.
TCGTCGCACGCGACGCGAATTCTTCAATAGCACCGCCAGTGGGCTGGGAATGGCAGCCCTGGGCTCGATGTTGGCGGCCGACGGAATCTTGGCTCCCTCGACGACGCAAGGGGCTGAGCCGGTTTCCGCCGATGCGTCAAACCCGTTGACGCCCAAGCTGCCGGACATCGCACCCCGGGCCAAATCGTGCATCTTTATTTTCATGGCAGGTGCCGCCAGTCAGCTCGATCTGTTCGACCCCAAGCCAAAGCTCAATGAACTCAATGGGCAGAAACTGCCCGACTCGATGACCGAGAACGTACGGTTCGCTTTCATCCAAAAAGAGACGGCCACCCTGCTGGGCTCCAATCAAAAGTTTCACAAGTACGGGCAGTGCGGCATGGAACTCTCCGAGTTACTGCCTCATTTGGGCTCGGTGGCCGATGACTTGCTGCTGGTCCGCAGCATGCATTCCGACCAGTTCAATCACCATCCGGGCCAACTGCTCATGCAATGTGGTCGCGGCGTGTTTGGTTTGCCCACGATGGGGTCGTGGCTCACCTATGGGTTGGGGAGCGAATCACGGAACCTGCCAGGCTATGTCGTGTTGACTGCCGGTCGCGGCTCCAGTGGCGGTACTACTCTTTGGCAAAGCGGCTTCTTGCCGAGTGTCTACGCCGGCGTGCGATTTCGCAGCAGTGGCGAGGCCGTGCTCAACTTGGAAAACCCACCGGGGTTGCCGCTGGAACTACAACGTAAAGGCCTCGATGTGCTGCGACGCTCCAACCAGCGGCGATTGGAAGCGGTACACGACCCTGAAATCGCCAGTCGGATTGCCAGCTATGAGTTGGCCTACCGCATGCAAGCCGCGGCGCCTGAACTGATTGACCTCTCAGGCGAGACAAAGCAAACACTCGATCGCTACGGCGTCGACCGCGAGACTCCGAAAATCAACGGCAACCGTGGCGGCGGCGAAGATCAATATCCCAGCTTTGCGACCAACTGTTTGCTGGCTCGCCGGCTGGTCGAGCGCGGAGTACGGTTCGTCAATCTGATCCACGCCTCGTGGGATCATCACTCGAACCTCGACGTGCAGTTGCCGGTGAATGCCGGCATGGCCGATCAACCGGTTGCCGCACTGATTAAAGATCTCAAACAGCGTGGGCTGCTCGATGAAACGCTCGTCGTCATGGCTTCAGAGTTTGGACGAACGCCCCTGGGCGAGAATCGTGGTGGCAGCCGCGAAGTGAACACCGGGCGCGACCATCACCCCTTCGCATTCAGCTTGTTGATGGCCGGCGGTGGCATCAAAGGTGGTCAGGTCTATGGCGAGACGGACGAAATCGGCTGGTCCCCCGTGGTCGACCCGGTTCACATCAACGACTTCCACGCCACCCTATTGCATCTGTTCGGCCTCGACCATCTCAAGCTAACCCATCGCTTCCAAGGCCGCGACTATCGCCTGACCGATCTTGCCGGCAAAGTGATTCCCCGCTGGATCTCCTGAACATATCCCCCACTTGAGCAAGCGATGACGGACGAAAAGTCGAACGGAGACCCCAACACCGGTGTGACGATACGCTGTGAAATTCGCTGGGGCGACATGGATGCCTTGGGCCATGTGAATAACATTGTCTATTTTCAATACTGCGAGTCGGCACGGATTGCCTACTTCGAGCGACTCGATTACGAGCGACTCCGCGAGCACGACCGCCAAGGGCCGGGAATGGTCGCCGCGAACTTGAACTTTCGCCGCCAACTCGCCTATCCCGGCGCGGTCGACATCACGGCGCATGTCACTTCGATTAGTCGAAAGTCTTTCACGCTCGCCTACGAAATCCGCGAAGTGGCCAACAGTGAAGTGGCCGCCGACGGATCGAGTGTCTGCCTGTGGGTCGACTATGCCCAGGGCAAAGCGATGCCGCTGCCGAAGGAACTCGTCGAAGGCATCGTCGCCATCGAGAACAACCCGGCACTCGCCGAAGGTGGTTCTTGATCGAACCAATCTTGGATCGCGGCTCGTTGCGATGACACACCGTTTGGCTATGTTATAGGCCACCTGCCGGGTTCACCGCCCGTGGGAATTGCATTCGATACGGGCCTCCGCGGAAAGACCTTGCCATGACCTCAGACAACGACCAATCGGCTGCCGCATCGCAGCGTGTGGAGGCCGAGCGGCAGTTGATCCGCAATGCCCGAGGCGCCGGCCCGGTTGCACTGCTGGGCGCTTTCGTCAAGCTCTCGGGGCCCGGCTGGCTGCAAAGCGCCATCACGCTCGGGGGCGGCTCACTGGCCGGGGCGCTATACTTGGGTGTGGTCGGCGGCTACAGCTTGCTGTGGGTGCAATTGGTGGCAATCGTGTTCGGCGTCATCATGCTGAGCGCGATCTCCTACGCATCGCTTTCGACCGGCGAGCGCCCCTTCAAGGCAATCGGCGAGCACATCAGCCCTGTGCTTGCGTGGGGCTGGGCCATCGCCACGTTGGCAGCCAACATGGTGTGGAGCTTGCCGCAGTTCAGCCTGGCCACGGCCGTCGTGCAGCAAAACCTGTTGCCTGGCGTGGTGGGCGCTGATAGCGCCATGGGCGACATGTGGGGCAAGGCAACCGTCTGCGGTATCATCCTGGCTTTCGCCGTGGCCATTGTCTGGGTTTACGACAGCGGCGGTCGCGGGATCCGCATCTTCGATAGCTTGCTGAAGTTATTGGTAGCGCTGATCGTGTTGAGTTTCTTCGGCGTGGTGGTTCGTCTGGCCACTTCCAGCGAAGGCCTGCCGTGGGGAGAAATCGCCGCGGGGTTCGTGCCCGATCTTACCCAATGGTCGCGCCCTGCCGACACGTTCGAGCCATTCATCGCCGCAGCCGGTGAAGCGCATCGGTCGTTCTGGAACAATCAGATTGTTTCCTTGCAACGAAACGTCATGATCGCGGCGATTGCCACCGCCGTGGGCATCAACATGACATTTCTCCTGCCGTACTCGATGCTCAATCGCGGTTGGGGTCGCGATTTCCGCGGCATGGCCATCTTTGATCTCTCGACCGGCATGGCCATCCCGTTCGTGATTGTCACCAGTTGTGTCGTCATTGCGTCGGCTAGTCAGTTTCATACGAAGGTCGACGACGCATTGCT
>CAZNXE010000014.1:0-42036 GCA_964576465.1 uncultured Planctomycetaceae bacterium | reverse complement strand
AGCCGGTCGAGCGCGTCGGTTGCACATTGAACGGCGCTATCGAAACCGAACGTGTAGGCGGTTGCCTGAAGATCGTTGTCGATGGTCTTGGGAACTCCGACCACCGGAATGCCATACTCATGAAATTGCAGTGCGATCGAAAGCGAACCGTCGCCACCGATGCAGATTAAACCGTCAAGACCTAACTGCTCAACGGTAAGTGCGGCCGCCTTCATCATTTCGGGGTCGATCGCCAGCGTGTCATCAACGCCGGTCCGTGCGACAAAGCGACCTTTATTGGTCGAGCCCAAAATCGTGCCACCCTGGTTGAGGATGCCGGTCGTATTCTTGGGATCCAGCGGGATGTATGTCACCGGATCGACCAGGCCTTCATAGCCCTTGATAAACCCAACGCAGTCGTATCCCAATTGATATCCACTTTTCACAACACCGCGTATCACGGCGTTCAGCCCGGGGCAGTCGCCACCGCTGGTTAACACCCCAAGACGTTTCTGAGATTGACCCATGATTCGAATACCTTCAATGTGCATAATCGTGGAGCGAGAAGCCGTCGCTGGCCCTCGCCGTGTGTCCGTCGAAGAAATATAGGTCGCTCGCCGCACGGCAAGGCATCGCTTGCATCGGGTATGCCGAAGAGTATCCTGTACGGTTCCATTGGTAACGAATGTGAGTATTTGACCAAATGCGCTGCGGGATTCCGTTTCCGTTCGAGCTACTCACGACCAACATGACCTTCGTACGTTTGGCGTCCAACCAGGAGATCGCACGATGACACGCCTGAAATACTCCGTTCTCTATTGCTTAATGCCCCTGGGCCTGATGATGGCACCATCGCCGCGTGCGGGGGCCGACGAACCGCAACATTCAGCCATCGCACCTGCCTCGAAGTCAAACGAGTTTTGGCAAACACGTCAGGCCAAAATCAACGAGCGAACCCAACAAGGCAACATCGACTTGATCTTTCTGGGCGATTCCATCACCCAAGCATGGGAGAGCGCCAAAGTTCAGCGAGATATCTGGGGGCCCTTCTACGGCGATCGCAAGGCGGCCAACATGGGCATCGGCGGCGATCGTACGCAGCATGTGCTTTGGCGACTAAATCACGGCAACATCGACGACATTTCGCCGAAGTTGGTCGTGCTGATGATCGGCACCAATAACTCCAACGGAACCGACAACACGGCCGAGGAAATTGCCGATGGCATCAAAGCCATCGTTCACACTTTGCGGGAAAAACTCCCCTCTACGAAGGTGTTGCTGTTGGCCATCTTTCCACGCGGCGAACATCCGAACCCGCAACGTGAAAAGAACGCCCTCGCTAGTGAGTTGGCTTCGGTCCTGGCAGACGGGATGGCGGTTCATTATCTGGACATCGGCGAAAAGTTTCTCGAGGTCGACGGATCGCTTTCCAAGAAAATCATGCCCGACTATCTCCATCTGAGCCCTCGGGGATATCAGATTTGGGCCGACGCCATCGAAGCGAAGGTTGCCGAATTGCTTGGCGAGTCGTAGGCGATTGTTTTCTGAGAGATCAATTCCCAAGATTCTTCGAGTCGCGACGAATCTCCCTCAGTAACCTCTCATCTGCATCCCCTGCCGACCGAGGATGAACATGCGATTGACGACCGTAGCTGTGCCCGTACTTCTAGTAGCTCTCCTCATCACCTCCGTTGCTCACGCCGCGGAGACGCGCTCCGTCGCCGTGCTTGCACCGCTTGCCGATGCGCTGGCGGCGCCCCTGATTAAAACTGCAACCGCCAAGGGGCTCGTTGTAGGACTTCTATCCAATGGCGAAACGGTGGTGCATGGCTATGGAAAGAAGTCGTCTCAAGCAGATGCGGCACCCGACGGGCAGACGCTCTTCGAGATTGGGTCGATTACCAAGGTCTTCACCGGACTGCTCTTGGCAGATGCCATCGAACGTGGCGAGCTGAAATTGAACGCACCGCTCGACGAATTCCTTCCTGACTCCATCAAACACTTGCGTCATGACGAACGGACAATCACGCTGTGGGATTTGGTAACCCACACGTCGCGGCTTCCGCGGATGCCCAGAAACTTCGCTCCCGCCGACGCGACGAACCCCTATGTTGATTACACCGCTGAAGATCTTTACGAGTTCCTGTCGAACTACAAACTGCGGCGCACGCCAGGCGCCAAGTACGCCTATAGCAATCTGGGCATGGGGCTGCTGGGGCACATTCTCTCCCAACAAGCGGGGCTTGATTACGCTACGCTCGTGCGGCAACAGATCACCAAGCCACTGAACCTGCCGGACACCGTCATCAAACTAAACGACGAGCAACTCACTCGGCTAGCGCAAGGGCACGACGCGGACGCTCAGCCGGTAGCCAACTGGGACTTCGACGCGATTGCTGGCGCCGGAGCGCTTCGCTCAACTGCCGACGACATGCTTCGTTTCCTTCAGGCGAATCTGAATGAGTTCGACCACCCGCTTAAAAAAGCCTTCGAGCTGAGCCATTCTCAGCGTCGTGAGAGGGGAAGCAACGGGGGCCAAATCGCGCTAGCATGGCATATCCAGCCCGGATCGGGTTTCATCTGGCACAACGGTGGCACCGGCGGATATCGTAGTTTCACGGCGTTTCATCCCGATCTGAGAGTAGGCGTCGTGGTCCTTTCGAATACTGCCACCCCTACGCTCGACGCGTTAGGGCTTGAACTCACCAAGTTACTCGCGGGAAAAGAGACGCAGCCGCTAGAACAACGTACCGCCATTAAAATGGACCCCAAGGTGTACGCCGAATACATCGGCAAATACCAACTCGCTCCCGGGTCGATTTTCGATATAACGCGCAGCGACGAGCGGCTCATGGCCCAATTGACGGGGCAACCGGCAGTCGGCATCTATCCCGAGGACAAAGACGAGTTCTTCTATCGCGCGGTCGATGCCCAAATCAGCTTCGTGCGCGATGACGACGGACACGTTGCTTCGCTCATATTGCACCAGGGCGGACGTGACCTGCCCGCCAAACGTATCGAAGCGGAGAAGTAAACCTGACTGGCGGTTGTCAGCGGGTGGACGAACCGAGCGATGGTTGGCTTTGATACCACGCGACGAATTCGCGGACGCCGTCAGCGAATTCGATCTTCGGCTGATAGCCCAACAGCTTCTGGGCTTTCGACAAATCGGCAAATGTAATCGGCATGTCCCCCGGCTTCTCGGGCTGATGATCGATGACGGCTTTACAATCGAGCGCCTGTTCCAGCGTGGCAATGACCTCGCACATGGCAATCGGATCGTGATGCCCGAGATTGATCGCCTCACCAACGACGCCTTCGGCATCGATCGCGCGATCCAAGCCGGCACACAGGTCGGACACATGCGTGAAATCGCGCCGAATCGAGCCATCGCCGAACAGGGGCAACGGCGTTCCGTCGAGAATGGCGGCGGTGAAGATCATCAGCGCCAGGTCCGGACGCAGGCGCGAGCCATAGACACTAAACGGCCGAATCGCAACCACCGGCACGCCGTGCAAATCGAGATAGGTGAACCCCAGCAGTTCCGCGGCACGCTTCGTGGCACCGTAGGGACTCATTGGGATTCCCAGGGGATCGTCTTCGACGAAGGGCACGGCGGCACCACGACCATACACCGTGGACGAAGAGATCAGCACGAAGCGGTCGAGCGGATGTCGTCGCGCGGCCTCCAACAACACGAGCGTCCCGGCAACATTCGTCTCTTGGTACAGCAGCGGATGTTCGATGCTATACCGCACCCCCGCATACGCCGCGAGATGCACCACCTGACGAATGTCATGCGTGGCGAATAGCTGTTCCATCTTGGCGGCGTCACAAATCGAAGCCTCGACCAGCGTCACGCGTGGCTCCGAGGTAAATTGCTCGATGTTGGTTCGTTTACGTGCCGGATCGTAGAAGTCGTTGAAGCTGTCGACACACAGAACGTCATCTTCACGCTCGACGAGGAGTCGCTCAATGAGATGACTGCCAATGAAGCCGGCGCCGCCGGTGACCAAGATCGCCATATCGCAGTTCTACCAAGAAAACGATCCGACGATGGCTGCGAGTACCCAGGGTGCATCACCGTCGATGAATGTCGCCGCAATCACGAACGTTGCGGACCGAATCATGATAGCGGAATCGGCCAATCAACCCATATGGCAGTTGTGATGGCGCTTCAACAGGGGCCGCTAGATTTGGCTGAAGACACGCCGGTAGGTGTGGGCGACTTTCCGTGCGGCATCGTCGACCGCATGACGCTGGCAGATGCGCAATCGGGCGGCAGTGGCAAGCGATGTGGCCTCAAAGGCATTGCCAAACAGATGGAGAATGTGGCTGGCAATCGTTTCGCCAGAAGGTTCCGCCGCGAGGAGGCCTGTTGTCCCGGATTCGATCAAATCACTCGCGACCATATCGACCATCCCAACGACAGGCACTTCCATGCTCTGCGCTTCGATAATGGCCTCGCCGCCTGCTTCACCACCAACCACAAGCATCAAATCCATGGCGGCATACACTTCTGGCGTGCGCCCCGGCCACGGCACGACCTCGACCTGGGCGCGATTCGCAACCAATTCCGAGGTCGCCATCGACGACGCCGTTGGTGAAGACGCTTCGCCATCAAAGATAATCAAATGTACGGTGCCGATGGCTGCCTCGATTAGGGCAACGGCTTCGCGCACAAGTTGCTGCTGCTGGGTATCGTCTGGATCGATGCAGATTCCGATCACGCGCCGCTCGATATCGATTCCCTGCTGACTTCGATAGTCGCTCTCAACCGCGTGTTTGCTAAAGGTCTGCGTATCGACACCATGTTGAATCACATCGACCTGCGAGGGGCGACACCCGATGCGACACAACTGCTGCGCAAGTTGGTTGTTCACCACAATCACGCGATCGAAACCGGCAAGAAGTTGTCGATCGACACTGGCGATCCAAGTCGTGTTGCGAGGCCCTTCGCGGTCGTCGCTTGCGGTCGCCACGATGCGGAACCCGACGACAGGCTGAAGAAGAAGCGCAATGAAGTGACTACGTGCGTCGTGCGTATGAACAATGTCAGCGCGAAGGCTACGCATCAGGCGAAGCAAACGCAACATGAACGTAGGGTCGAGTCGCCCAAATCGAATCACTTCACGATGCTCGATGTTCGACTCGGTCTCGGGTACGGTTCGCCGTTTCGCCTGCTTACGCGTGCGGACCGTGACCACCGATACATTGAACTCATGTTGCTCGTCGGTTTGCACCAGCCTGCGGCAACGTTCAATGACGCTCCGCCCGACAACCGGTCGCCGGTCGTCGGCACAGAGATGTACGATGCGTATGTTCTTATCGTCCATGGCGCCTCGTTCGCGAAGCAGCTTGCGTTGCCGCTTGTTAGACGGCAACACGTTATTCACCAGGGCTACTTCGAAGAGCAAGCGTGGGGTCTTCGGCACATCCCGGGATTCTTCCGGGACACATTTCCGAGGATCCTCGTGATTGAAACACTCGTCTTAAATCTTACGTCACCCCGCCATTTGCGAGGCACAACGACCACAACTCATTATTCCGCAATATCTTAGGGAAATGGCGATTCTCTGTTAGCGACCAGTCATGTTCTCGAAACCCAGCCGCAGAAGATTTCGCATGGCTCGGCCAACCTCCGAACCGTCGATCTTCGACTCTCCGTGAATTCGATTCACGAACACGATGGGTGTCTCGCCAAAACGGCAACCCAGCAGCTTGAGACGCCACAGAACCTCTTCCTGAAACACATATCCTTGAGAGCGAAACTGATCGAAATCGAGTTGCGCCATCCGCTCGGTGCGATAACAGCGATAAGCCCCGCTACAGTCGTGCGTCGGCAAGCCCAACATCCAGCGGGAAGATAAGTTCACCGCCCGGCTCATGAGGTGCCGCTTCAAGGGCCAGCCCATAATGCTCCCACCTTTGATGTACCGCGAGCCAATCATCACATCGATCGGTAGTTCGCCACCATCCATTCCCTCAAACAGGGTGGGCAGGTACTTGGGATCGTGGCTAAAATCTGCATCCATGTTCAGCACATATTGGTAGTTGTGATCGATCGCATACTGAATTCCGGCAATGGTCGCCGTCCCCAGACCAAGCTTCCCGGGCCGATGCAAGCACTTCAGCCTTGGTTCCTTCGCGGCATATTCATCGCACCAGCGACCTGTTCCATCTGGCGAGTTGTCGTCAATAACGAGGATGTCCACGTCTCGGGCATAGGTGAAAATTGCTTCAATCAGGCCTGGGAGGTTTGCAATTTCGTTGTAGGTGGCCAGCATGATCAGCGACTTGTCCGGGGTGCTCATTCGCCTAGGTCTCGGCAGTGACTAGCCTAACAGCCCTTTGAGAAACATCCGATCGGCTACAAGCCGGTCTATTTCGCTGTCGAAGCAGTTTCTTCAACAGGCTGCTTCCTGAACCTGGTCCTCCGGATTCGTGTCCGATCGGCAGGTGTAGCCGCTTCGTGTGTGTTGTGTGTGGGACTTCTGGTCTTTCGGTTTTAGTCGGTCCGCTCGTGGGACCAACGTGAATCTGCCGGTCGTCCTCCATTTTCGGTGGCCAGTGGTTATACTTTGCCGTAACTTCCCTCCTTACGAACGTAGCTTGAATGTTCCGACCTGCCGAATCGACCTTTCCGGAATCCCCAACGCTCAAACCGGCTCCGCCCCGAGATTCGACAGCGTATGACCGGGCGTTTTGGTATTCTTTTGCGGCCAACACTTTGGTCATGGTCGCGGTAAGCCTACTTTTCCGTTACGCCGACTTTATCCATTATCTCGGTGGTACCGAGCTGAACCTGGGCTGGATTGTCGGCATTGGCATGATCGGCAGCTTGGTAATGCGGTTGGCTCAGGGTACCGGAATCGATTATTTCGGCCCCCGCTTCGTTTGGGTCTTGTCGAGCGGCCTGTTCGTTGCAAGCCTGCTGGCTCACCTGTTCGTTACGACTGTCGATGGTCCCGCGATCTATATCGTGCGGATCGCGTTTAACACGAGCGTCGCCGGAATCTTTGGCGCTTCGATCACGAACATCTCGATGCGTGCCCCCACCCATCGCTTGGCCGAAGTGCTTGGCACGCTCGGCACATCGGGTTTTCTGGGAATGATGATCGGAACCCTATTGGGTGACCACCTGTTTGGTTCCGGACCGATCGCGTGGGAAGACCTGCGGCAGATGTTCATTGCCGCGGCGTGTCTAGGCGCGGTGAGCATGATCTTTGCGATTCTCGCCACGCAGGACGAGATTCGACCAACTCGGAAACACAATCCACCGCTGCTATGGTTAGTGCGGCGCTATCATCCTGGCCGGCTGTTGGTCATTGGCATCGTGATGGGCGTCGGCCTGGGAATGCCTCAGATTTTCGTTCGTGCCTTTACGGCCGATATCGGCTTGCCGGGGATCGCCGTCTTTTTCTGGATCTATGCTCCGGCAGCATTCGTGGCTCGCATGACCACGCGCCGTCTACCCGATCGAATTGGCGTGCGACCGACCATCATCATCGGGCTGGCCAGCTTGTCGGTCGGCTGTTTGGCATTTCTAGGCGTAACGCAAACAGTCGACTTGATTGCTCCGGCAATCTTAGTCGGTGTGGCACACGCGATGTTGTTTCCAGCCGTCGTTGCCGGAGGAACGACCGGATTTCCGAATCGCTATCGAGGACTGGGCACGACATTGATGCTTGCCAGTTTCGATCTGGGAAACTTGGTCGGCATGCCGGCACTGGGAGGCATTCTTCATCTGGCCGAGAAACTGGAGATCCCGAAATACCCAACGATGTTTGTCTCGCTCGCCGCGGTGATGGCAATCGTCGCCGTGTGGTACGCCATCGGCAGTCGCGGAGAGAGCAAGCCTCGCCAAACAGCACGGCGCCAAGGTCTAGACCTTCACAAGGAAGACCCCTCGGCGGTCGACTCCCGCGAGACGTTCGTCACTCCCGTCGATCAAACGCTTCGCGACACAGCACCCTCCTGCGATTCCGATGCTCACACGTCCTGCAATCGCGCGAAGAGTTGATCATAGTCTTGGCGTTCAGCAATGGCCTGATCGCCCCCGGGACCGCTCGCGACGGTGCCATGGCCTTCGATCACGATCATGGGCAACTCCTCGTTCGACATGCTTGGGGCAGCCCTTCGCTCGGCATCGTGAGGATCATCCCCGCCCTCGATGGCAATTCCGCCAAGTGCCGGAGTGTCTCCTCGTAAGGAGGTGATCGTCGCTAGCGATTGCAGCTCCGGCATCACGGGGTCGGGGCTCGGGTCTCTTGCCGGTTGAATCGCATCGTCGATCGCCTCCGTTTCAGCATAAGGGTCAATGTCTTCCGGCACGCTCGACGGTTCCACTTCGGGCAGTGGCACTTGAGGCGTGTTTTGGATCGCGGCTTCGTCGGCAAAATAGTCGGAGAGTTCGCGAGCCCCCGAATCCAACGGTGCGACAACCGTCCGACCAATCTTGGCATCGAGCGATGCGTAATGATCGACGATGATTTCTTCGTCCTCGAAGTCTTCATCCATCGCCTTGTCTTCCTGAGTGACCGTCGCCAACTTCGGCCCTGGTTCTAGAGATGGCTGACTCGGTTCTGGCTGACACGCTTCGTCCAACTCTCCGAAAGTGGCGGTCACACGATCAAACGTCTCATCGAGACGTTCGTCCAACGGTAACGGCTCTAACGGTATCTCGTTCGACTCGTCCATGGCGGGTTCGTCCATGATGGGCGACGGCTGAATATTTTCGCCTGGTCCGTCGTCATCAAGCTCCCCGAATTCGATCACGTCACTTCCGGCTTCGTCATCAGCCTGACCCTGCGTTGAAGATTCATTCCACGGGGCCGGCAATTGTTGCAAGTCGGCCCAGGCTTCTTGAATCCCCGCGGCATCAATTCGCGATTGTCCGCCGGCCGCCGCTAGCAACATGGTGTGATCGCACAGTTGGATAACGAGTCGAGGAATACCTTCCGTTGCGTTATGAACCTGATCGAGCGCCTCGGGAGTAAACACCTCCGCACCGTCGCCACCGGCGGATGCCAATTGATTGTGAATGAACTGATGCGTTTCCGAACGATCCCAGGCCCGAAGGTAGCAGCGGGCGGCGAGTCGTTGATTGAAGGAATGAAGCTTCGGGTGGGTGAATCGCTCCTCGAGCGCCGGCCCGCCCGCCAGCACCAACCGCACGCGTGGCGCTCCCCCGCGAACCAAGTTGCTTAGCATTCGCAACTCTTCCAACACGCGCAGGTTCAGCGAGTGGGCTTCGTCGATCACCAGCAACATGCCGTTGGGACATTTCTCGCTTCGCGACAAAAAACCGATCAAGGCCAACCGCAGCTCGCCCTCATCCATCCGACGATAGGAGAGCCCCAACTCGAACAGCACGGCGCGCAGCAAATCGCGCGTCGTTCGAATGCTTGTGCTGCTCAGCGAAGCAATGGCGAACTGCGAATGAAATTGAAGCGCCAACAACTGGCACAGCAGTGTCTTCCCACAACCGGCAGGGCCAATCAACAGCCCTGGCCCTTCCGCTCGTTCAATTCCGCGCACAAGCGTTTGTCGCGATTCTTCGATGGCGTCGGCCGGGAAATATCGGGCCGCTTCAGGTGTCGGGCTGAAGGGACGATTGCGGAGGCCCCAAATCGATTCGTACATAAGGTGAGTTGCCTGACTATTTCAAAGTGATATCAGAATGCGATAGACGGCCAGTAGCAGTTCGAAGAGGCTTGATACGCGCGAACGACAGTTGGTCACACAAAGCTAAGAATCGGCATCTTTGGCAGACCGCTTCAACCAGAGCTGATTAGTCGTAGCGATAACTCTGTCGAAGACTGGTCCGACGTACGGCATCGGCTCATTGCATCGCTGGCAAGCTCACGCATTGTGGTGGCAGTGCTGATTTGCCACACCAGGCGAGAATCGTCATAACCGCTACAATTGATTCGAGATTAAGCGGGCGCCAAAGCAGCGAATGGTTCGTTGGCGGGGCCATGTCCAGATACATTTTATCGATGCACTCGATGGGCAATGTTTTGTTTCACGTGAAAATCTGTGGTGTCACAACCGTGGACGATGCGCGAATGATTGTCGACTGCGGAGCGGATGCCGTGGGCCTGAACTTCTACCGCGACAGTCCACGCTTCATCGAAGATGCCACGGCTGAGAGAATCGTGGCGAGCCTGCCGTCGTCGGTGCGACGCATCGGAGTGTTTGTGAATGAGCCCCCTGATGCCATCCGACGCCGCGCTAATCTGCTCGGTCTCGATGCCATCCAACTGCACGGTGATGAACTACCCGAGATGCTTGACGAACTCGACGGGCTGTCGGTAATCAGAGCGTTCCGCGTCGGCGCCAGCGTGGCACCGATTGAGGAGTTCGTTCGCCTTGCCCGGCAACGATCACAACAACTCGCCATGGTGCTTGTAGACAGTCGCCGCACAGGGCAATACGGCGGCACCGGGGAGACCGCCGACTGGGACTTGCTCGCCAACCTCGGCGGTCATCCGCCATGGCCCCCCCTGGTGCTAGCAGGTGGCCTTACTGCTGAGAACGTCGCTGAAGCGATCCGCCGCGTACGCCCCACGGCGGTCGATACGGCAAGTGGTGTCGAATCTTCGCCCGGTCGAAAGGATCCCCAACAGGTGAAGGCCTTCGTTGGTGCCGCGCGCACCGCGCTGTTCGACCGCGATTGACCTCTCGATTGTTGGCTTCACACTCGCTCTCCAAGTCTTCAATCGGTGGGCACGAACGTCTTCTCGAATCGCCCTGGGGGACGACCGATTGCAGCGGAAGCACTTGTGGCCAGCATTGGGTTATCCGTATGATATAGCCCTCAACCACAAGAGAAGCACGCTGCGGCCATGACAACGAATTGTGTCGCGGAAGGCGTGTTCGATTTCGCACTCAGCATGATGGAGAGAAAACCGTGGCTCAAGTCGATACAAAGCTGCCGTATAAGGTCAAAGATCTCTCGCTGGCCGACTGGGGTCGCAAAGAGATGACCCTTGCCGAAAACGAGATGCCGGGCCTGATGGCACTTCGTGAGAAGTATGGCAAGCAGAAGTCGCTGAAAGGGGCTCGGATCGCCGGCTGCCTGCACATGACCATTCAAACCGCCGTGCTCATTGAGACCCTCACCGAACTTGGCGCACAGGTGACCTGGAGCAGTTGCAATATCTTCTCAACCCAAGACCACGCCGCGGCGGCGATCGCCAAGACTGGAGTTCCCGTCTATGCCTGGAAGGGCATGACCGAGGAAGAGTTCGACTGGTGCATCGAGCAGACGCTGCACTTCCCCGACGGCGAACCGCTGAATCTGATCCTTGATGACGGCGGCGACCTCACTGCCATGGTCCACAACAAGTTTCCGGAACTGCTTGAAAACATCAAGGGGCTCTCCGAGGAAACGACCACGGGAGTTCACCGCCTTTACCAGATGCACGCCGCCGGCGAGTTGAAGGTTCCGGCGATCAACGTCAACGACTCGGTCACCAAAAGCAAGTTCGATAACCTCTACGGCTGCCGCGAGTCGCTTGCTGATGGTATCAAACGGGCGACCGACGTCATGATTGCCGGCAAGGTGGTCGTCATCGGCGGCTACGGCGATGTCGGCAAAGGCTGTGCCCACTCGATGCGTTCGCTGGGGGCTCGTGTGATCGTGACGGAGATTGACCCCATCAACGCCTTGCAAGCGCTGATGGAAGGGTACGAGGTCACCACCATGGAAGAGGCTGCCTCACGCGGCAACATCTTTGTCACCACCACCGGCAACCGCGACATCATCACCGGCGAACACATGAAGGTGATGCCCAATGATGCCATCGTCTGCAACATCGGACACTTCGATCTCGAGATCGACATGGCGTGGATCAACTCTCAGAAGGACGTGAAGAAGATCGAGATCAAGCCACAGGTCGATCGCTATACCTTCCCCGACGGCCATTCGATCCTGATTCTCGCTGAGGGACGACTGGTGAACCTGGGATGTGCGACCGGACACCCGTCGTTTGTCATGTCCAACTCGTTCTCGAACCAGGTGATTGCCCAGTTGGCCCTATGGCAAGAGCCTGAGAACTATCCACTAGGCGTTCATGTGCTGCCCAAGGAACTGGACGAAGAAGTGGCACGGCTGCACCTGGATAAGCTTGGTGCGACGCTGACACAACTGACCAAGGTGCAATCCGAGTACATCGGCATCCCGGTCCAAGGGCCCTACAAGCCGGAGTATTACCGGTACTAAGTCGGCCCACAGGGCGTTGACAATCACACAGGGCTTCGGGATAACACCCGGAGCCCTGTTCGTTTCATTTTCAAGGACGTGAGAACGGTATCCACGCCCTGCCATGGCAGCCGCTCGGACCCTGAGAGCCGCCATTATTTCAAGCTCCCCGCAAGGGGCCGGAGACCCTGATATACGATGGCCGACATTCAAGCGTTCCGTGGTTTGCGGTACGACCTAGGACACGTGGGTTCGCTGAGCAACGTGGTCGCTCCGCCTTACGACGTGATCAACGACACCCTGCGCGACGAACTCTACAACCGGCATCCGGCGAATGTCATCCGGTTAATCCTCAACCGGCCAGAACCGGGTGACGAACCGGGTGATCAATATCGCCGAGCGGCAAGGTTCTTTCAGCGGTGGCAATCCGAAGGCGCGTTGTCCACCGAGCCAGACGCCGCTGTGTATGTCTACCATCAGGTGTTCGACGTGGACGGCAGGCAGTATACACGTCGCGGGTTCATCGCCGGGGTGCGCCTCGAACCGTTCGGTCAGGGCAATATTCATCCGCACGAAGAGACCATGCCAGGGCCAAAGAAAGATCGCCTAGCACTCACCAAGGCTACCCGCGCCAATCTCAGTCCGATCTTCGGGCTCTATCCCGATGAGAATTCCGAAGCACAGGAACTGGTCGAGGCCGCCGTGGCTGGCTCCACTCCGATCGAGGCCACCGATCATCTGGGGGTCGTTCATCGTGTGTGGCCCGTTGCCGACGTGGCATTGATCGCCAAACTATCTGGTCTACTTGGCCCCAAGCCCATCTTCATTGCCGACGGCCATCATCGCTATGAAACGGCATGCAACTATCGCGACTCGTTGTCGACCGACGGACCGCTTAATGCGGGTCATCCCGCGAACTTCGTATTGATGATGTGCGTCGGCATGAACGACCCTGGCATGTTGGTGTTGCCCACGCACCGATTGTTTCGCGGGGTTCCGTCGCTGAGCTGCGAAGAACTACAGCACGCACTCGGAGATTGCTTCTCGACCCGCCTTGCCGGAGAAGGAACAGACCTGGCAACCGTGCTGTGGGAGCAGATCGCCGGCGCCAACGATCAGCGAACCCTGGGGCTGTATACGGCAAAGGACGATCGTTGGCTCCTCGCCACGCTAACCGATACGGGAAAACAGCGGTTGGCCGAAGTGGCGTCCGATCAAAGCGACGTATGGCGGGGACTCGGCGTAAGCATTCTTCACCGGTTGATCGTCGAAACGCTGCTCGAAGCCAAGGACATCCCCAAGCCAACCTATGCCCACGAGGTCGATGAAGTTGTGACACACGCCGACTCGGGCGACTATCCGCTGGCCGCCCTGGTGATGCCCGCCACGCTGGATCACATCCAAAAGATCAGCGAACTCCGCGAACGGATGCCCGCCAAGAGCACCTACTTCTACCCGAAGCTCATCACCGGGATGGTGTTCAAATCGCTCGAGTAATTTGAACCGGGGGCCATTGGGCCGTTGCTTGCACCCTTTCAGCAAAGCCACCCTGAGACGCCGGGCCGCGGACATTTAGGCGAGCGGCAGAAATGTTCTTACCGTAGCATGGTCCCCTGGACCGTGTGTTACGCGGAGTCTACACGGCCCAGGGGACCATGCTACGGGTAGGTTTCTCTCTGCCGCTCGCCTTACCGTGATCCGGTTCCGCCCATACCCATCGTTCCATCTTTGCCGCGTTTCACGTGAAACGGGGATCTCACGCTTGCGGTCTTTACCCCGTCGTGGTGTTTCACGTGAAACACGTAAAACAGGGTGACTTCGCGATTGGCAACGAATAGCAACGGGCGATCGGTCCCTTCGGACAAAGTTTATCAGCCGGCGCGGTCGTGCCGATCCTAAGGGTGTCGCCCTTGGCAAGGATGCCAGCACGGTAAAAGGCGGCAACTGGGGTCTGGGGTTTCTTGGCAGGGAAGCAAAAACGTTGAGCCGCATCCTGTGCGTAGCAAACCAGAAGGGTGGCGTCGGCAAGACGACCACGGCCATCAACCTCGCCACGGCATTGGCTTGCGGCGGAAGCAAGACACTCCTCATCGACCTCGACCCACAATGCAATGCCACCGGCGGGCTGGGGCTCACTCCCACCGATCACCATCCGCTGGTCTCGCGAGAACCCTTGAAACAATCACTTCGCCCAACGCCGACCCCGGGCCTCGAGATGCTACCAGGCAGCCGGTGCTTTCACGACATCGAGCGACTGGCCTCCGACGACGAAGTCCACGCGGCCACGCTTCGACAACATTTGGCCAGCGGCCTCTCGGAGTACGACTATGTTCTGATCGACTGCCCCCCATCGTTAGGCCCGCTCACGCGGACTGCGTTGGCCAGTTCGACCGAGGTGCTGATGCCGATCCAGTGCGAGTACTTCGCCATGGAGGGGCTCACCCAAATGATTGAGGTCATCCGCGAGGTGATGAACATGCCGGAGAGCCGGCTACAGTTCGGGGGCATTGTGCTGACGATGTACGACCACACGCTCGAGCTCACCGGGGAGGTCGAGCGAGAAGTTCGTGAGTTTTTTGGTGAGATCGTTTTCGACTCGTTTATTCCACGCGATGTGGCGGTGAGTGAATCGCCCAGCCACGGCGTTTCGGTACTCGACTATAACCCACGTGCTCGCGGATCCCGTGCGTACGTTGAACTTTGCATGGAGGTAATGGAACGTGACTAATCAACGCCGCCTTGGCCGTGGACTAGAAGCCCTGCTCGGACGCCCCAACCCAGAAACGGCCGAAGCCCCGCAGCCCGCCCCTCAAGCGCAACCCGAACTCCGCGTAGTCGGCGGTGATGTCGCCGACGGAGCCGGGGGCTTTGAAGAGATCAGCGTCTACGAGATCGACAACAATCCCTTTCAGCCCCGGCAAGAATTCGATACGGCCGAGATCGAGGCGCTCGCCGCTAGCATCAAGGAACATGGTCTACTTCAGCCGATCGTCGTTCGCCGTGTCGACGGTCGCTATCAGTTGATTGCTGGCGAACGTCGCTTGCGTGCCGCCACCAAGGCGGGCTTTCAGCAAGTGGCCGCGCAGATCAGAGAGGCCGACGACCGCCAGGTGGCCGAGCTGGCGATAGTCGAAAACTTGCAACGCAAGGATCTCAACCCGTTGGAAAAGGCCGCCTCGTTCCAGCGCTATCTCAGTACCTACGGCGGCACGCAGGAAGAGTTGGCGGCCCGCTTGAAGATCAATCGATCGACGGTGGCCAACCTGATCCGTCTGCTGGAACTGCCCGAGGAAGTGCGGCAAGCATTGCACACCGGCGGCATCTCACAAGGCCACGCTCGCGCGCTGCTACCCTTGGGCGACCAGCATGAGCAGATCGCTTTCGCCAAGCGGATCTTCGTCGAGCAACTCAGCGTTCGCGAGACCGAGTCGCAGGTGAAGGAGATGATCCAACAGGCAGACTCCAACCCGCTAGCGGAGGACGAGACAGAGGGCGAGAGCAACTCGCCAAAGCCGCGTGCTAGCAGCGAGCATCTACAATCGCTCGAACAGCAATTCCGCACTGCCCTGGGCACCAAGGTCGACATTCGCCAAAGCGCCAAAGGCCGCGGCCGCATCGTGATCAGCTTCGCCAACCACGACGAATTCGAGCGGCTTCTAGCCCACATCTGTCCCGGCCAGCCGGCGCAATCTGAATCGAAGGCAGCCTAGCAACCCGGGGGGGCCACCCCGGAGAGCCCCAGTCAGAGTAGTACAGAACGGCCCTTGGCAGCAGCTAGCACCGCTAGCTTCCGTTGCCAGCCCGGCCTACCGCGGGTACGATGCCCACATCGGCAAGTGAACCGCTTGGTGGGGTTCGTGTCGACAGAATAGATAGCACTACGAGCCGGCCCACCGATCGGTCTGCCGTACAGAGTTCCATCACCAGCAACATTCGGGGCGTGGCGCAGTCTGGCTAGCGCACCTGCTTTGGGAGCAGGGGGTCGAAGGTTCGAATCCTTTCGCCCCGATTTTTTATAAACCCTGCACAGGCGTCTACTTCCAAGAGAAACCACTGGCCTCTAGGATCGTCACACAATCGTCCATTTGTCCAACTGTTAGAGGGGGACGCGCGTCGGTGACGAGTGGCAAAGTTTGCCAGAGAGAGACGTCATTCGAGGTGGGCGCGGTGTAGTTCAAGCAGTGGCTGACAGTCGCCATGGTCTGCCGACTTGCAAGCCGCGATGTATTCGCCGCGGATCGGGCTGGCATCTGTTGTGAAATCCGTCTCCGGCCAAGCGACGATCGGGTAGTCGTTTTGGGCCAGCCAGATGTTGGACAGCAGACGCGACCAACGACCGTTGCCGTTCAGGAACGGGTGAATGGCAACGGCGCGATGGTGCAGGTGGACCGACTGTTCGAGCACGCCAAACGGCGCGTTTGTTCGCCATGATGCCAAGTCGCCCTCGAAATCGTAGAGTTGTGGTACGACTTGCTTCCAGTCGATGCCGATGTTGAGATTGATCGTCCGCGTCTGCCCCGCCCAGGTCCAGATGTCACCGAACATCTCGCGGTTGAGTTCGAGCATCCACTTGCAAGTAAAAGGTGCCCTCCGGCGCGTCGGCTTTGCCGATAGGTACTTCACGATCGGCCTGCGGATGTTCTCGGCTTCTCGGCGTGCCAGCTCCGATCGCGTCGTGATGGAATGATCGACCAGATGGCTCGGGGCGATCGGCGTTTCGTCTTCGATGGGTGCGAATTCGGTCAAAGGATCACCCCCAGAGCCGGCGCGGTGAGCCCGCCATAAGTTCGTGGATGGTCTGCCGGACCATCGCCTCGAATGCCGGGCGATTGACCGCCTGCGCCTCTAAGGCAGACGTGCCCTGCACGAGAGCCACCAGCCTCCGGGCCTTCGATGCGGCCTGCCTTTCTTTCACGGTGACCACCGGTTCGGCCTCAAACGAGATCGTGATGCCCATTGCCTCGGCCACATTCGCCACGGTCGAGAACTTGTGCTGTGAAAGGTGCCCGGCCAGCAGCCGATTGAGCGTTGCCACGGGCACGCCAGACCGCTCCGAGAGGACGCGGACGCTCATCCCGAGCTGCTTGCGTCTCGATTCCAGATCGTTGGCGGTCATGGCTGTCCCCTCGATAACACGGATTTAGATGATACTTTATTCGTTCTAAATTGTATCGTAATTGAGCAAAAAGTCAATTCGTTCATTTGGTGCGGAAATGGCGTGCCATTGGCGGCGGACAACGTCCCCGGAGTGGCAAAGTTTGCCAGTGGCCAATGCCAAAGTGGAGCAATTCCTGACCTTGCCAAAAGATGAATAATCATTCACTGTAGGGCCAGTCGCAATAATCTTGACCAACCCCCTCTCGTGGATACCTGGACTCCCTGGTGCCGACTCACTAGAGTAGTGTGTCCAACTTGGTCTGTTTTTAGGCTTGACACGCAACCAAAAAGGTTTCGTTTCAGGCGGGCCAATTGGCGATGTAGTATTGAGAGAGGTCAACTACGGTTCTCAATGGACCATAGTCGGGACGAGCAAGGTGAGGCTCTCCCATCCGTTACAGGCGGCTTTGCTTTGAGACTGGCAAGGATGCTGTCAGCGTAGCCGCCGACGATACTGGAGGGTTTGATCGTGGCACCTACTATCAAAGACACACAGCTTACATATCACGTGCAGCGAATGATCGCCAAGTACGCTCGGCACTGGCAAAGTGAGATTACGCGCGTCGTCCATGAACGTACTGCGGCATCGCCACAACCCCTGACGGCCGAGGAGATTGGTGAATGCGCCACGCAAGTCATTCTTCGAGCCACTGGGCCACGCGAGCAAGTGCTAGAGAAGCTCTGCGTGCGCGACCACAATCAAGGAAAATCTCGCCCGCTCAAGGAAGTGATCCGTGAATTACGAAATATTTCTTCCCGATAGGCTCTTTGATGACATCGAGGAGATGGGGCTTCCGGATTATGTTCAGGCTCGGATTTACCAAGCGATGCTCGAAGGCCTTGAAGCGATAGAAATTCCTGCCGACAGAAGCCGCGTCTGGACATCCGAACTACATTTCGTGGATCCTGATACCAATCAGGACTATTCTTTCTACCTTCGCGCTGCCGGGCGGAGAGTCGGCGAGCAAGTGGTTGTTACACTCGCGGACGTAGACCAGTTGCCATCGTAACGATCCCCGACTGGCAAACTTTGCCAGTCAATTCGCTTCCAGCACGTCGCGGATGAATTGCGTGGCCACCTCCCGCACCTTCTCTTCGCTCAGTTCTCGGATCGGTGATTCCTTTTCGCTGACGTATCCATGCCCCGTGGCCCCCACCACCTCCTTGCGAATCATCACCGTGTCGGATTCCGTGTTGGCACAAATGGTGAGCAGAGACGGAGACGCGGCTGGATGCGAGGCCGCGATCGATAGGGACACGCAGCTACCGTCTGCCACCGACAATGGCGTGCGCACCTCGCAGCGGTGGCCCTTTGCCTCAACCGCACTGGCAATCTCGCTCAGGGCCTCCACGGCGACGCTGGATAGGATTCGCTCAGCCCGATCGGACCTCTCTCGCCGCTGTTGATCCTTGGATTCCGAATCCGTCCTCTCGGACCTCTTGCGTGATTCAAAATCCGCGAGGATTCGGTCGATCTCGTCCATGGTCATGTTTCCTTGGAAATGAGTTCGCTGGCAAACTTTGCCACTTGAACCCATCCTAATGAATGAGAAGAGATCGTGCATTTGATTCCCGACGATTCCCCAGCTACTCTGCCCCGTGGCGAATCCAAGGTTCCAACACCTTGCACCCGAGGGGGCATCTCGACCATGGCCGAGTGGTATTACCAAAGTGGCAACCGCAAGCTGGGGCCATGCACTTTCGAGCAACTGGTCGAACTCGCACTGACGAATGCGATCTTGCCGGATACGCCCATCTCAAGTGATGGCGAAAAGTGGAAACGTGCCAGAGACGTTCCGGCGTTGTGGAAGCCCGCCGTACGCACGCCGCAACCAGCCGATGACACAATGGCAGGGCCGCCAGCCCTTCGTCGCAGTCCAGCAGCAAAGCCCGCTCGTACCAAGGTGAAGTATTAAGCCCTAGAGTGGCTCGCCCGTGCGTACCGCATCATGGGCCTTCTCAACGGCGTCGTGTTCACCTTCGCCGCCGCAGGGATTGTCCTGTCTGGGAAGTTCGACGAGGGACTGGCAGTGACGTATGCGTTCTTCGTCCTGCTGGCTGGAGTCTTTCAGATGCTCGTCCTCTACGCAGGATAATGAATTCTTACGCTGCCACCCCACGCCTACCGAGCCAAACAAAAACGCCCCCGCTTTGATTGAGCGGAGGCGTTTTTGGATCGATTTGTTTCTTACGGCGTATCTCGGGCGGGTGCCCGGGGGGCCGTTTAGCCGACGAGTCGTACGGAGTTGGCACGCGGACCCTTGGGGCCTTGTCCAACTTCAAATTCGACCGCTTGACCTTCGCGAAGCTCCTCGAAGGTGACGCCTTGGACTTCGGAGTGGTGGAAGAACAATTCGCTCCGCTCACCCTCGATGAAACCAAAACCCTTGTCCGTAACGAGCTTCTTGATAGTACCCTGTGGCATTTCTGCACTCCTCAAAAACAAACACTCAACGAGCAGACCAACCGTTTGACCTCACGCATTGGTTCGGCGAAATAGTTGGTCCAAAACAAAAGACAGCAGATAGCCACACAACGACGGCAGGCACTTAAACAAGGGCACAGCTAAACAGAATGCGGCGTGACGAGAAGAACGGCAGGTAAGACGTCCAGATCTGCATCGACTCTCTGCTCGACACGATACGTCGTGACCCAGGAAGTATAGGGTTCCAAACGCCAAATCGCAATGGCGAATCCCCCCAATGCAAGGCCAGTTTGGGAAGAATCTGAATAACTTGGGTTAGATGAGGGATTTGGTGAGATCGCCAGTGTGCCCTGCCAAATAGAAGCCAAAGGTCACCATGTCGCGACAATGGCCGTCATGCCCAGCCAATTCTGTAAAATGAGGTATTAGCTGGAATGGTTCCATAATTCACCGTTCAACAGAAAGACAATTGTGCGCCGTTCATTCGTCACATTACGCTTAGTGCAACTATTGGCTTGCCTTCTCGTGTGCCAGACGACGGTTTCCGTTCTGATCGGATTTCGCGATTACTTTCCACCAAACTTTCGCTCAGACTTTTTGCTTGGACGACAGGCATATTTTTTCGGGCCCTATCAGTGGGCGTTCTACCTCCACATCATTTCCGGCCCGTTTACCCTTGTTGCTGGATTGGTGTTGATCAACGGCTCTGTTCGGCATCGATTCCCAACGTGGCATCGACACTTGGGACGAGCCCAGATGGCATGCGTTTTATTCTTGGTTGCTCCAAGCGGGTTGTGGTTAGCGTACTACGCGGCCACCGGCGTCATTGCCGCCACCGGTTTCGCGACGTTGGCGGTCTTGACGGCAATTTGTGCAGCAAAGGGATGGCAGTCCGCAATGCGGCGGCATTTCGACCAGCATCGCATGTGGATGCTCAGATGTTTTTCCTTACTTTGCTCCGCCGTCGTGCTGAGAGTTCTTGGTGGTCTCTCGGACAGGCTCGGAACCGAATGGACCTATCCTCTCGCTGCTTGGTTCAGTTGGATATTGCCACTCCTTATTCTGGAGTTTCTTCGGTCTAGTCCCCTGTTTCTTCACCTCCGGCGATCGTCAACATTGCACTGAGGTCAATCTGGTCTGAATCCAGCCGAATAGACTCTACGTGACCGTCAAGGAATACAGCGACAATCATGCCAGGATGATTCGTGTGTGACTCGGGGCCAAATGTAAGCACTACTTCTTCGCTGACATCGTGAGGCGACATCCAATGAACCGCTTGGTCGGATTCAACGTCGACTACAAGCATCGTAGTCTCTGGACCGTCAGTGACCTCCGACAGCTCTCGCGGAACTGGGCCGGAGAATATGCAATCGGGACCGAAGACTCCAAGGTAAGTTGTCAGACCCTCCGCATGAAATGCACTGGGACACCAATACGACTGTACAACTGCCTCCCGAGCTTCCGCGTTTGCCGGGTCATCCCACGGCTTGGACAAGTCAATAGACTCGAACAACTGCGATCCTTCGAGATATGGCAGAATCAATGTTCGCCAACTGTGGAGGCGATTGCCTTCTACATCCACGGTATATGCTGGCGGTAAGGTGCCATGTTCAGATTCGTAGTTGAGAATGCCGATCGCGATTTGCTTTAGTTGATTCGCGCACTGCACGCGTCGTGCCGGTTCTCTTGCACTTCGCACTGCCGGTAGGAGTAATGCGACTAATAGCAAGACGACGACCGCGGAAAGAACTACTCCGCCGAGCGTAAGAAATGGCGACCGGGCTTTGGTTGAATGATTCGCCAAGTTGGAACTTTCGTGCGGGTTGTCCGACAAGGGCATGACCTCCCAATTACCCTGCTTGTGCTTCTGACGACATTATATCAAGCCAAGATAGGGTCCGCTGTGCGGACCGATGGCTTCGGGGTGCCATGTCTGGGTGCCCAACGATCGACGCGTTTTCATTCCCGACGGCGCGTGCTTCTTCACTGTGAAAACGGAACTGAATGCGACGGTGTTTGGAAAACTCGCCGCCGTGCGATTGCTTGGGATCATCCTTCGGGAAGCCAAACGGCGATGGCCGTTCGATTTCGGTGCCATGGTGTTGCTGCCCGATCATCTGCATGCGATCGGGTCGCTGCCGCCGGGAGATGACCGGTATTTCACGGGCATGAATCAAGAAGGGGTTGGCCTCAGCTTCCCAGTTTGTTGATCCCAGCATTTGCAACATCCGTAACGATTTTTTTCATGAGATCCCAAGACTCCCGATGATAGTGCTCCGTCAAGGTGAGCTGTTCGCCCTCGGCAAAGCGAGCGCGTTTCATAGACTTGCCAACGTAAATTGCGTTGGCGACACCATTATTGTGAACGAGAACATCACGTGTCGCTTTGATTTCGGCGATCCCTTCGATTTGATCCTTTGTTGGACAGCTAAGATCTACTATGCCTTCCAGATACTCAAACCACTTTGCAACGCGTTTGTACGCAAGGCCAAGGATTTCCTTCTCTACGACAAGGGCGATGATCTCGTCCTTGTTCGACGCATCAAGTACAGTTTGAAACGTTAGATCCTTCTTTGACAGACTGCCGGGATACTCGGTGAGCCAAGCGCGCAGGAAGTCAAACGTGAATCGTTCGAAGTGCGAGACAAAGTCTTGGAACGTAGCCGACATTAGGTAACCCGTCACGTATTTCTGGGCCAGCCCAGGGAGTTCCGTCTCATCGACAGTACGTCCTGTGGCAAGGTTTCGAATACTGACTTTGTGCCCGCGCCGGACAATCTGCTGCACAAGGCGCCACGCGCGCTTGGTGTGAACGTAATAGTTGTGACTTGCGTCGAGCGAATGCAAACTGTCGTCGCGAATGCGGGAAATTTCGGCGATCAGCGTCATGCAATGGATCCGTTCACGCGTCAGGATGCGTCGTCCAGGAACTTCTGAACTGCTTTGGCGTCGCAACCGCGGCCAAGGTTGACCACTGTAATCTCCGGCTTTCCATCGAGTGAGATTGCGTCTTCGTCCACCCAGTGTGGTATATCGTTTGCGTCCAGCAGGCCGCGAACATCGTCGATCTGTTGTACGGGAACCATGATGTACGGGCCGGTGTCACCGTTAGCCGATACGGAAAGCGGCTTGTTTGTGCATTGGTCAATCATGTTCGTTACCGTAAGAGAGTGTGCTTTCTGGATCAACTTGTTTATAGACTGATTCGCGTATCCCCTGTAGACAGCAAGCGTGCAGCCTAACGCGCGGGTCGTGAATGCCCGTAGAATATAGTGTAACAGGTGGTTGCTCGGGCATCCTGCCTTTCTCGTCGCGATAGACTGTTTCGGCCTATCGCCCAGCCGAGTAGGGTCCGCTGTGCGGACCAACGGCTCCGGGGCACCCTGCCTGGATGCCCAATGATCGACGCGCTTTCATTCCCGGCGGCGTGTACTTTTTCACTGTGAAAACTGAACTGCATGCGCCGGTGTATGGAGAACTCACCGCCGTGCGATTGCTTGGGATCATCCTTCGTGAAGCCAAACGGCAATGGCCGTTCGATATTTCGATATTGCTGCCATGGTGTTGTTGCCCGGTCTTCGGCATGCGATCTGGTCGCTGCCGCCGCGAGATGACAGGTATTCCACGGGCATGGATCGAGAAGGAGTTGGTGAAAGAAGCCGGAGGATCGGCTTGCACGTTCATTGGTGGTCCGCACAGCGGACCCTACTTGGCTGCCCTATGCATTAAGTGCAAAACTTCTGACTTCTCTGCGTAGCGTTTATGGAACAAAGAAGTTGCTGACGAAACTACGGCGATCGCTCAGAATGCGTATCGAACAGGAAGACGACCAGCGTTGTCGCGGCCCCTACGGTCAATCTCGCGTGGCGCGGCGCCAGTCCCTTTCTGGCGCCATTTTTGCCATGTCCGGTTCCGTACAGATTCCTCAGCTCCGCCATGCTTTGTGAGATGACAGCCAAGTTACCCAGCAGAGATTTGATCGACTTGGCACCCTTGAGCTCATCTGCAATCCCGTCGGGAATGAGTTTAAGTTCCTCCATCGCACGCCGCACCAGCGGCAACAGGTCGGGTTTATCTCCTACCGGTTTGCCGCGTTTGTCGAGAATTGTGTAGCAAACTGTCTCGATCAGCTCCTTGGCGGTACCGATGGCCAAGTCGGGGTCACTTTCCACCGCAGCCGTCATTCGCTTGACTTGGCGGTGAATGTAATCCTCGTCAATTACCTCCGCGACTTTTTTGGCGGCTTGAATCGCGTGCTGCTCATTGGTCAGCCGCTGTGACCCGTAAATCGGCCACCCTGAAATCGTTGACCGCTCCGCCAGCCGCCAGCCATCGCGCTCAAGCAACTCGTTGATCATCGCCACGGTCCGCTCGGCCTGCTCGCGATCAGGCTGGACTGCAGGATGGACCATCTCAGCCAGAAAGTTCAAATACACTTGATCGGGACCATCGGCCAACTGCAGCCGTTCATCCTCAAAAACCCAGAATTCCTCCCAATCGTGGTTGTTGACCCGATGTTGCCAAATGTCGCCACCGGCGTCGGAAAAGCGGTCATCATAGGAAGGTAGCGATGAGAGGTTGTACAGCCGGCCTAGAAACTCTGTCTCCTCAAGATCTCCGCTCCAGCAGATCCCTTCTCGAATCAATGCACGACGAATATCTCGCCGCGTAATCTCCGTCACCGTATTCGTTTGAACAGAATTCATTCCAAAGCTCCGACAGTTACGCAAACATCCTGACACGATGACAACGAGGCACGTTCACGTGAATTATACATCATATCGTTTGCAACGGCCTGCGATGCCGCTACCCCGTGGCCCCTTCGTCGAACCCTGACAGCAGCGTCATCAACCCGCTCCGGTCCGACACACTGAATTAAGTTGCGCCACTGCCCGAACGCGCCTCGGTCGGCACGCGCTGTCGCAGTCAAGTAGGGTCCGCTGTGTGGACCAATGACTTGGGCGCACCACGTCTGGATGCCCAATTATCGACGCGCTTTCATTCCCGGCGGCGTATACTTTTTCACTGTGAAAACTGAACTGCATGCGCCGGTGTTTGGGCGTGCGGCAAATAAGAACGTACCAATCACAACCCGACGTGTAAGCGAGGGAACGCAGTGTATTGCCGGTTGGTCCCTCGCTCACGCGTCGGGTTGGTATATTCTCATTCGCCTTGGTGGTCCGCACAGCGGACCCTACTCGGCTTACGACCCTAGCAATGCTTGGCCGCTTAACTGCGGCGCGGGTGCCCTTCGTCTTGCTGAACTACGATCGAAATCCTTTAGCAGTAGAAACGGCTTCTCGACTAGGTAGTGGAGTGCTAGGGCGGCGGTGATGGAGATGATGGTGTAGAGGGGCATGTAGATTAGGAATTGCTCGCCGGGTGGGAGGGTCTTGAAGCCGGGGATGTGGCTGGCTAGTTGGAAGACGCTGTCGATGAACACCATGTGGACCAGGTACAGGCTGTACGAGATTTTAGAGAAGAAGAATAGCGTCGGTGAGCGGAACGCCTGGGCGTAGCGTCCTGGCTTTAGTACGAGGCTTAATAGGATTGCCGCGAACCCCAGTGCGAGCGCGGGGAACATGAGCGTGGCGCGAAACCAGTCGAGCGAATTCAGCAGCGGTCGGGCGCACAAGAGATAGCCGACCCAAGCGGTTCCGCCCCAGAACAGGGCTCGGCTGACGCGGGGGTTTTCTAGCTGTGGGAATTCGTGTCGATGATGGAAGATCATCGCGCACAGCGTTCCGATCAACAGCGCATCGCAGGCGAGATGAAACGGACTGCGGAGCGTCCAAAAGAATTCGGCATACGACACGAACTCATCGTGCCGCAGGTAGGTGAAGATGCGAAGTGCCAACGGAATGCAGATCAACATGCCGACCGCGCGAAGACGTGTTTGCGTTGATCGCACGCGCAGCAGCGGCACCATCAGCAAGGGGATGAGGAAGTAGAACTTCTCCTCGACGCCCAGCGACCAAAACGCGACGACGATATTGCCGGGGATGTAGTCCTGTAGAAACAACACGTGATGCAGCGTTTGCCGCGACAGATTGTCTTGCGGCACGGTGTAAAACGGCACCCAGCCCGAGACGACAAGGAACAAGAAGGCATAATACGCGGGCACGATTCGCAGCACGCGTTTGGTGAAATATTGGCTGACATCTCCCCAGCGAAACGTTTGGCCCCAGCGACGCAGGATGTGGTGCGTGACGAGAAACCCGCTGAGCACGAAGAACAGATCGACTCCCATCCAACCGTTGGTCATGGGGGTCATCAAGTCCCAGCCGCCAATGGGAAGGGTCGCGGAGCCCGGGTCGTAGAAGGGCCGAATGCCGTGGCGGAAGAGGACCATTAGGATCGCGATGCCGCGCAGACCATCGAGCGCGTCGATCCCGCCGGGATTCCGCTCGAAACGAAGGTAGTCGACGGTACGTCGCTTGAGAGATTTCATGCTTCATCGAGTCGCTAGGCGGCCGCGTTTTGTGGTGCCACGGATCGCCGTTGTTTCCAAATAATGCCGTCGACAAGGTAGTGGTGGAAGTTGGTCACCATCAGAATCACAAGCGTCACGGGCACCGCCGTGGCCGAAGTTAACGGAATTGCCGCGCGATACATCAGCGTGTACACAACCGTCGATAAGGCCAGACAGACCAGGATGTAGACCAGGAAGTTTTTCGACAGACACAAGGTCGAGAGAAACCGCTGCTTCGGATCGACTTCGTTCTTGAAGCGATTGTTGTTAAACCACCACACAAACAAGATGTACTGCGCGTTGTGCCACACGTTCAGCACAAGCCAGCCGGTGGTGATATCTTCGATGAGCATGTAGCCCGTGAGAAAGATGACGTGATGCGAAAGCACATACAGCGTGTGGGCCAGTGGCAACCGCCCTTGCCACCAAGCCTGAATCTGGCGAAAGAGGCAGTAACCAATCGCCACGATGGCCACCGCGGCGACCAGCGCCAACACGGTTGGGCCGACCGGCATGTACTTCACGTCCATGCCGAGAAAACTTGGCTGCGCTTGATACGAACGATAGAAGATGCCCAACAGCGGGAGCAGGTAGAGCGCCCTGGTCGTGGCGTAGTCGTCGACCGTCGCCCCCGGGTCGGCCTTGCGACGATAACAGCGTTCGATGCCGTAGCTTTGCCGGGTGTAGTGAAACCATTGCCAATAGAGATAGACCGTTGGCAACACCCAATAGCCCACGGTCATGGTTAGGGTCAGCGTCGCACCCAGCACGATCATTGGGAGTTGAATCACCAGAAACCGATGCTGGCGGAAGCTCTCGGCGTCGAACACCAGCCGGGTGAATGTCGAAGCCACGTGATGGTAGCCCAGGAGCCACACATCGAGGAACAGAACCCAAGCGAACAGGCTAGGCTCGACGAGCGCCACCACCCCCGAGACGACCGCCATTACGGCCACGACAACGATCAGATTGAGATCGAATGTCGCGTTTCGTAGCCAGCCCCGAGAGATCGTCCTGGCGGCGACCGGTGTATCAGCGGCTGCGGCTATCGACATGGTTGAAATTCCTGGCATCTCGTGAACATAAAGCAGCGTTGCAGTTTCGCGGCAACGACTAACCCGGTCCGTAGGGTGATCGGATTTGTTGCCCGCGGCCCGTCAGTCGTTTCAAGCCTCGCGCGCCGCGAACCAGCGAGTATTTAAGTCCATCTCGAAAGGTCGATTGACCGAACGGTGTGGGCGTGATGCCCAGTCGTCGCAGTTGGCGATTCAAGCGGTGCAACGATTCCTGTCGGGCCGAGTCATTCGTGCGAAACGTGATGCTAAATGAGATCGATACCTCGGGACCGTTTTGCACCCAGTGCGGCGCGGCCACCGGGAAGTGGAGTCCGTCGCCCGGTTGCAGCACGAATTTTTCGCCCCGTGCGGCGTAGGCCTCTTTGTATTCCAGGTTGCGAGGGCCCCCGCAGAACAAGTTCTCCAGATCCTCTTCCGACGAAACCGAACGATCGGTGGGATCCCACATGTGAACGTACTTGGGGCCACGAATCTGTAGCAGGAAGTTGTTCTCCGGATCGGTGTGATAAGGGGTTACCGAATCGGGAGAGGTCACGAAGATAAAACCCTCGCGAAGGTACATCCCCGACGCCACGTCTTCGGACAACAAACCAATTTGGTTCAGACACGCATCGAGCAATTGGCGATACGCGTCGACTTTCTCAACGTTTTTTAGGACTAACCACGACTGACATTCCTCGATCTGTCGAATGGTTTCCTCTGGCGATAGTCCGGTTTGCGGCGCATCCTTCGATCCTTGATCGACTGACACGTTGCCCGAGGCGTATTCGACTTGCGATTCTGGAAGTTGCCGCGACAGCTCAACCAACCGCGGCAATTCAAACAGCGGGTGGTCAGCCAGGTGGTGCCCGATCTTGAAAGGGCGTCGATTGAACAATTCCCGAAACACACCGGCGTCTCGGATTTCCAATGGTTGATCGATTGATTCCGGATTTAATGTCAGCGAGGCACTCATGGTTCTATCTCCGTCTGAGAAGAGGTCCCTATCATTTGGAAAGTTTTTCTCGCAGCCACCGCATCGGCGGTGCGATGGACACGGCGAAATCGCCAAAACGCCTCCCGGTGGCAATCCACAGCGACTCGATCAAGCGTCGTTCGCGCCACAGGTGGTCGATCATTGGATGATTGGCATCGGCACACGAGTCCATCCATCGCAGCGTCGGGCGGTCGTGGAGTGCGGCGATGTTGTCTATCTCGAGTAGCACGCCGGGCGAATATTGTTGGTAGGCCTCGTCGTAGGCAATCTTGAACGCAAAGCCCCCGTCTCCGGCAATGAAATTGCACTTCTGGGCGATCGTTTGACCGTTGAATCGCAGCGCCAACATCATCAATCGCCGCCGCCTGAAAGCGTCGTAAACGACACTGCGAAAGAACTTGCGATCTGCTTCGTGGCAAGCGAAGGCGGTCGCCGTGCGTCCCTTCCAGCCCTTGGCTTCGAGACGGAGAAAGTCGTCAACCCAACGATCAATATCGCCTTCATCTTCAAGGATGACCGACTCGAGATCTCCGTGCTCGGCAAGGCGCTTTCGCTGGCGGCGAGCCTCATGACGTCGCTTGCGACCGCTGGCCGCTCTCGAGTAGCTCTCGGCGTCGGTCGCCGGAACGAGCATGGCTCGGTCATAGCGCTCACGAAGCCACACCGTGTGACCCCGTCGGTACAATATTTCGATCAACTTACGGTGCAGCGTGCCTTCGCCGGAAATGTAATCCAGTCGCAATACCGGCGCGCCTTGCGGATCGTCGCGAAGCCAATCGAGTAGCGCGGTGAGGGTTTCCTCAACGTAATCGCATCGCACCAGTGGTGTGCGAAGAAAACAGTGGGGATAACGCCAAGCCTGGACATTGCCCACGGGCAATCGGCCTAAGCCGCGGTGTCGCTCGAGCGGCAGCAAGCCGCACAACACCCGATCGCCCTTGGGGTTCTTGCGACAAGGGGCATAGATCAGCGCCACTTGTAAATTCGTCTCCCGGCCGTATTGCTCCCAGCCGGGCAACAACATCCATGGTTCATAGAAAATGTTCGGTTCGACGGCCTTTTCGACCAGTCGTTCCCACGCAGGCAGATGACTGCGAAGCTCGTCGACCGATTCGACCAAGGTCACGCTCAACGGATGACCTGGCAAGTCATCGACGCCACGGTCAACAACATCCGGCAACGGTGTCTTGGCGACGCATTCGTGCTGTGGAGCGAGTTGCTGAGTCAGGGGAAACATCTCGGAATGAATCTCGTTTGACTGAGGACAATCCATGTGCTGACTCCCAGTGCGGAAACCACACGGAAGGACACGCTCATCAAGCGGGGGATGGCAGTAACTTTCTCACGTAAACATAGGTTACGGAGCAACTGTTACCGCGAATGATGACACCGCGACAATTCGTCCCCGGCTGCCAGTGCAGGTTCGGGTCGTGACGGATGTAAGGAAAATCAACCGCGAAGAACGATCGTCAGCGGCGATTCAAGAAGATCACCGTTGGAAGGTGTGTCCTGGTGAACCCACTAAGCGGCTTCGTCGTGCGAATCCGCACTGCTGGCGGACGCGAGCGAATCGGTAAGCTCTGCGAGTGTCGGCGTGTGACCGTCGATGTTCAGCGGAAGTTCTCCGCTGGGGTCGCAAACCAGATCGATTGTGCCGTCTTCTTCGCACAGGTGTTCCAACTCACGAATCAGGCCATCGCGGGCGGCTTGCCGCACCAGGTGACCTCGTGTGGCAAGCTGTTCGCTTGCCTGGTCTCCGACGCAATTGCAGGCCCGTTGGGCAAGTGCCGTCAGGTATTCACTGGGAATTTCGACGATCTGAGGCACGTAAACCTTGACCTGCATCGTGATACCTTCGCTCTGGCAGCCGGATGAAAGAAGTGTTTGCTGGCAGAGACTGCGTCTGAGGCGAATCTTGCCAGCCGCGGGTGCAAAGCTCCCGCTTGCGCGTTATCGGCAATTTGGCGGGTGCGGAATCATTCGAATCTGCCGATTTTGCGGACTACCGGGTTGCCGTGGCCCAAACGCTGAGAATTCTCGCCGTGCCCTGCCAGTTGTGCTAAGAATAGAGGTTCGCATGCCGTATTCCTCTTGTCGACGGGAGTTGAGATGATCGCAGTGCAACGAAAAGGATGGTGCTTGCTTGTCACGTGGATCGTCGTGACGGGCTTCGCCGCTGAGAACGCTGAGGCCGAAGAAAAGAAGCTGCATACCTTCCGCAAGCTCCAACTCACCAACGTTTTCTACAGCGAAGGGGCCGACTTCGGCGACTTTAATCACGATGGCAACATGGACCTGGTTTCCGGGCCCTATTGGTACGCCGGTCCGAGCTTCAAGGAGCGTCACGAATACTACACCGCCAAGCCCTACGATAAGGCAGGCTATTCCGACAACTTCTTCACGTTCACCGACGACATCAACCACGATGATTGGGACGATATCCTCGTCGTTGGCTTGCCCGGGAGAGAAGCCTTCTGGTATGAGAACCCTCAAGGTGGCAGTGGTCTTTGGCCGCGCCACGAGGCGTTCGACATCGTCGATAACGAGTCGCCCACCTATGCCGATCTAACGGGTGACGGCGCGCGTGAACTAGTCTTTCACACCCGAGGACAATTTGGTTGGGCAGGTCCCGATCCCAGCGACCCCACCAAGCCGTGGAAGTTTCATCGTATTTCTCCGCCCGGTTCTTATCAGCGGTATACCCATGGTCTTGGCGTGGGCGACGTGAACGGCGACGGCAAGATGGACATCCTCGAAAAGAGCGGTTGGTTCGAGCAGCCCAACGATGCAACGGCTGATACGAAGACGTTGTGGAAACGACACGACTTCACATTCAGCGGATTCGGCGGGGCGCAGATGTATGCCTACGATGTCGATGGCGACGGCGATAACGACGTGATTACTTCGTTGGCCGCGCACGCGTATGGTCTGGCATGGTACGAACAGGTCGACCGCAACGGCGAAATCGACTTTGTAAAACATAGGATCATGGGCCGAAAGCCGGAGGAGAATCGCTACGGACTCGTCTTTTCGCAATTGCACGCCGTCGAGCTGGCCGACATGGACGGCGATGGGGTTCTCGATATCGTCACCGGCAAGCGGCATTGGGCCCACGGCGGAAAAGATCCCGACGGCAATCTGCCGGCCGTGTCGTATTGGTTCAAGACCGTTCGCGGCGACAACGGCAAAGTCAGCTTCATTCCCTACAAGATTGATGACGACTCCGGAGTGGGCACAATGCTCACCGTCGGCGACATCAACGGCGACCAGCTCCCCGATATCATCATCGGGAACAAGCTGGGTACATTTGTCCTGCTGCACGAAGAAGAAACCGTATCCGAACAGCAGTGGCTCGAAGCACAGCCTAAGCTGCTGAAAGATTAGACGTGATTCGCCTCATACTCCGAAATTTTCTCCTCGTGTTCCATCGTCAACCCGATGTCGTCCAGGGCACGTAGGTCAGGGCTTGCCCTGACGATGTCGCGTGTGGTACTACCCCACCATGTCACACTACCGTCGCTATTTCATTCCGGGTGGAACATTTTTCTTCACGATCGTCACCGAAAACCGTGCACCTCTCTTCGGAAAAGAACCGGCGCGTAACCTCCTCGGCAGTGTGATGCGACGCTGCTTTATGAAATACCCGGTCGAGGTGATCGCAACGGTGCTCCTGCCCGATCACCTGCACGCCCTGTGGACCTTACCATCTGGCGACGCACAATTTTCGCAACGGTGGAGTTGGATCAAGGGCCAATTTACGCGTTGCTGGTTATCCAATGATCGTGGCGATTTATCACGACAATCCAACCGAGAGAGCGAAGGGCGACGAAACGTGTGGCAGCGTCGTTTCTGGGAACACACCATTCGCGATGAAAGCGACTTGGAAGCCCATTTCGACTACATACACTACAACCCTGTAAAGCATGGGCTCGTGACAAGCCCCAGAGATTGGCCATGGTCGAGTTTCCACCGCTGGGTTGCCAAAGGGCACTACCCTGCCGCCTGGGGCGCGGGGATCAACCCTCCGGCCGTCCCGGGTGATGGAGGTGAATGAAGCCGTGCTGTGTCAGGGCGAGCCCTGACCTACGATTTTCGATCCCAAAATCGAACTGGTCCGAGGAACCGGGGACGATTGAGTCAATCGCCCTCTATGCGTGATTCGCCTCATACTCCGAAATCTTCTCCTCGTGTTTCATCGTCAACCCGATGTCGTCCAGGGCATTTATGAGGCAATGCTTGCGGAAGGGATCGACTTCGAACGTGATGTTGAGACCTTGGTCATCGGTGATCGTACACGTATCGAGATCAACCGTTATTTTGTAGCCGGGCGTCGCGGCGCGCTTGAAGAGATCTTTGACCGTTGCTTCATCGAGCCGGATGGGGAGCATGCCGTTCTTGAAGCAGTTGTTGTAGAAGATGTCGGCGAATGACGGAGCGATCAGCACGCGAAACCCATAGTCATCCAACGACCAAGGGGCATGCTCGCGGCTCGATCCACAACCGAAGTTTACGCTGGCTATCAGAATCGACGCACCCTTGGCTTCCGGTTTGTTGAGTTCAAAGTCAGGATTGTCGCTGCCGTCTTCGTTGAACCGCCAGTCGAAGAACAGAAACTGCCCGAAGCCGGTGCGTTCGATGCGCTTGAGGAACTGCTTGGGGATGATTTGATCGGTATCGACATTGGGTCGGTCCATCGCGGCGACCAACCCCGTGTGCTTGGTGAACGGCTGCATGAAGATGACCTTGAGTTGGTGGTATGAATAGAGGTGTAGGTCAGGCTGTGCCTGACGATGGAGTGTCAACAGGATCGGGCGTCAGGCACAGCCTGACCTACGAATCGATTCGATTACTTAAACTCCCATTGGCGGATATCGACGAAATGGCCGCTCACGGCGGCGGCGGCGGCCATGGCGGGCGAAACGAGATGCGTGCGTCCGCCTTTTCCCTGCCGGCCTTCAAAGTTGCGGTTGCTGGTCGACGCACAACGCTGACCAGGGCTCAGCGTGTCGGGGTTCATTCCCAGGCACATACTACAGCCGGCCTCACGCCACTCGAACCCGGCGGCGACGAACACCTTGTCGAGCCCTTCGGCTTCGGCCTGCTCTTTAATCTGACCACTGCCCGGCACGACCATCGCATGAACCGACGATGGCACACGGTATCCAGCGGCCACCTTGGCTGCCGCCCGCAAGTCTTCGATACGGCTATTGGTACACGAGCCGATGAAAACACGGTCGATCGCCACGTCGGTCATCGATGTCCCCGGTTCGAGTGCCATGTATCGCAACGATTGCTCGGCCGCCTTGCGTTCATTTTCATCAGAACTACTCCCAGGGTCGGGGACCGTACCGCAAATGGGAATCACCTGCGCGGGATTCGTGCCCCAAGTCAGGTGCGGGGCGATATCGGCGGCGTCGAACGTCAGCGACTTGTCGTAGCTGACCCCGTCGTCGGTGGGCAGTAGCTTCCAGCGGTCAACCGCGGCATCGAAGTCGGCACCCTGGGGAGCAAATTCGCGTCCACGGAGATAGTTGTAGGTTGTCTCATCCGGCCCAATCATGCCGGCGCGAGCCCCGGCTTCGATCGTCATATTGCAAACAGTCATTCGCTCTTCCATGCTCAATGCGACAATCGTGCTGCCGGTGTATTCGATGACATAGCCCGTGCCACCATCGGTGCCGATCTGCCCGATGAGGAACAGGATCAGGTCTTTCGCCGTGACCCCCGCGGACAATTGGCCATCGACACGCAGTTCCAGAGTCTTGGGCGGAAACTGGAGCAAGGTTTGCGTGGCCAGCACGTGCTCAACTTCACTTGTGCCGATGCCAAACGCCAACGCCCCGAAGGCACCATGCGTGGCTGTGTGGCTGTCACCGCATACGATCGTCATCCCCGGTTGCGTAAGGCCTAACTCCGGACCGATGACATGCACGATCCCCTGCTTCGGGTCGTCGAGATCATAAATACGAATGCCGAACTCTTTGCAGTTGTCGCGGAGTGTGTCGATTTGTTTCTTGGATATCGGATCGGCGATCGGCAGCCGGCGATCGGTGGTCGGAATGTTGTGGTCGGGGGTCGCCACGGTGCGCTGCGGCTGTCGAACCTGTCGCCCGGCCAGTCGCAGACCCTCGAATGCCTGGGCGCTGGTAACTTCGTGTACCAGATGAAGATCGATGTAGAGAATGACTTGTTGCCCCTGGGGTGCATGGACCACATGGGCATCCCAGATTTTCTCGAACATCGTTTTCGGGTGACCCGACATTGCATCTCCTTCACCAGCGAAAGATGGCTCCCGAATCACCAGGCACCATCGTGGATATTGTATTAGCTTCAGAATTGGACGACCGGAACTGCGGTTGTCCCAGGCTTGGGGCCACTGCTCGACCGACCGCCGCCTGGGTATCGGTGCGGCGAAGGCCGACGAGCAGCCCGTATGATAGCCCCTACACGGCCGATTGGGGAGTTGATCGCGGCCTCAAATCGTCACAACTCGCACGATCGATCGCCGTCCCAGACCCTGCTGGTTACCGATTATGCTAGACGCCCGGTTGCAACGGTTGGTTCGCGCGGCCCGCATCCAAGCCCTATCGCAGACCATCGAGAATGCTTCCTCGGCTTCCATCTGACAGCTAAGATGAATGATTCGTGGCGCGAAGATCACTTTAGGCGAGCGGCGACGGAAGGTGCCGCCTATCGCACGATTGACTCGCTTTGTATTTGGGGCCTTTTTCGGATAGCAATCGATGCCACGGTCCGTGCCATTTAACAAGCCGTTCGTCGCCGGCAAAGAGCTGTACTACATCGCACAAGCGGTCACGCTGGGTAATATCTCGGGCGACGGCTACTTCACCGAACAGTGCTGCATACTGCTCGAGCAGCGATTCGCCATTCATCGGGTGCTGCTAACCCCATCGTGTACGGCGGCACTGGAAATGGCCGTCATGCTATCTGGAGTTGGACCCGGCGACGAAGTGATTCTGCCGTCGTTCACCTTCGTATCGACCGCCAATGCCGTAGCCCGGGTTGGCGCCCGACCGGTGTTCGTCGACATTCGAGAGGACACACTGAATCTGGACGAGGCGGCCATTGAAGGGGCGATTACCGAAAACACCAAGGCGATCGTCCCGGTGCATTACGCCGGCGTGTCGTGTGATATGCGGGAGATCGAGGCAATCGCCAAGCGGCACGGCATCGCGGTAATTGAAGATGCGGCGCAAGGCGTGAACGCATTCTGTCATGGGCAGGCGCTTGGGTCGATCGCGGCGCTGGGGGCATACAGCTTTCACGCCACCAAGAACTACACCTGCGGCGAGGGCGGGGCGCTGTGCATCAACGATCCGGCCCTTGTTGAACGGGCCGAGATCCTTCGCGAGAAGGGCACCAACCGCAGTAAATTCTTACGAGGCGAGGTCGACAAATACACATGGGTCGACATCGGCAGTTCGTACGTACCGAGTGAAATCGTGTCGGCTTTCCTCTACGCGCAGCTCGAAATGCTCGATCCGATTGCCGAGCGGCGGCGCCAGATTTATGAACTCTATTTCAATAAACTAGAACCTCTAGCCCGCGATGGCGCGTTGCGATTGCCACATGTACCCGAGGAATGTGTGAGCAACTACCACATGTTTTACGTGGTGCTCAACGATGCCCCCGCGCGCAACGCGATGTTGCAACACCTGAAAGACCGTGGCATCGGGGCGACGTTCCACTATGTGCCACTTCACCTGTCGCCGATGGGAGAAAGCTATGGCTATCAGTCGGGAGCGCTGCCGGTAACCGAAGACCTCAGCAGCCGGCTGTTGCGATTGCCATTTTTCTACGAAATCAGCGAAGACGAACAAAACTACGTGGTTGCCACGATCGAGGAATTCTTCCAGGATAATGGAGAGGATTAGGGCCTAGCAATTGTGCTCCTCATCCTCCCCGAACCATCGACAACTTGCCATGACAACAAGCCCAACCTCCAGCACGCACGACGAAGCACGTGACGTCGAACCAGTAGTCGGCGACCCGATGTATTCGATCGTGATCCCCGTCTATCGCTCGGCGGCGATCCTTCCCAAGCTGATCGAGCAGTTGGATGCGTTCTTTAACGCTCATCCGATGCGGCACGAGGTGATTCTCGTGAATGACGGCAGCCCCGATGAAAGCTGGGAAGTGTTGCAACAACTGAAGCAGGGGCGCGACGACATCGTGATCATCGACTTATTGCGAAACTATGGTCAACACAGCGCGGTCTATTGCGGGATGCAGAACGCCTCGGGCGATTTCGTCATTACGATGGACGACGATTTACAGAACCCTCCCGAGGAATTGATTCACCTGATTCGGAAAGCCGACGAAGGGTACGACGTCGTGTTTGGTGAGTTCCACCAGAAGATGCACGGGATCCTCCGCAAGTTCGGCACCCGGGTTGTCGGCTGGCTGAACGCCAAACTCTTCAACAAGCCGCGCGACTTGGTGTTAACCAATTTTCGCATCATTCGCCGCGAGGTGATCGACGCGGTCTGTTCCGTGAATACCACCTTCCCGTATATCCCCGGCTTGGTACTCATGTCGGCCAAGACGTTTGCCAACGTGCCGGTTGCCCACCATGCTCGCGACGTGGGCGAATCGAACTACACGTTGCGGACCATCGCGCGTTTGGTCTGGCGGATTGTGTTCAACTACTCCGCGTTTCCGCTGCGGTTGATGTGCGGCTTGGGCGGGCTGGTCGCCTTGTTTAGCTTTGTACTAGGGCTGTACTTCTTAATTCGTGCCGCCATCCTTGGAACGGAAACACCGGGTTGGCCAACGCTGATCGTACTGCTGTCTTTCTACCAAGGAATCACGCTCGCAATCCTCGCCGCCGTGGGTGAGTATGTCGTTCGTATCGTGAACGATGTCTCGGGGCAACGTGCCTATCGCATCCGCACAAAGCTCTAGACTGTCGGACGATTGGAATTATTACGGAACCGTTCGAGGCGACCGAATCGATGGAGCCAACGTTTGTCATCGCCGGCGGACAGCGTTGCGGAACCACCACGCTGTACGCGTTGTGCGACGACCATCCAGAAATCCATATGGCCAAGCCGCGGTGGCCCGAGCCGAAGCACTTTCTTCAAGAGCCATGGGAAGCGCACCATCGACAGTCGTATCTCGAACGATGGTTCGCCAAGACCGGCTCGGCACGGGCGGCGGGCGAAAAATCAACCAGCTATTTGGAAACGCCTGGGACTGCGCGGCGAATGAAGGAGCAGTTTCCTTCGATCAAGGCGGTATTCATTCTGCGACATCCCGTTGAAAGGGCGATCTCGAACTATCGTTTTTCACACCGCAACGCTCTGGAAAACATGTCGTTGGAAGATGCGAT
Source organism: uncultured Planctomycetaceae bacterium (assembly GCA_964576465.1). Lineage (GTDB taxonomy): Bacteria > Planctomycetota > Planctomycetia > Pirellulales > JAEUIK01 > CAZNXE01. The sequence goes on along the minus strand of CAZNXE010000014.1, from coordinate 4,391 downwards.
CCATCTCGAACCGACTCGTCTTGGCGATCAACCGTTCGCCGAACTTTCCGCCCATCCATTTGCCTATCTCAGGCGGGGGCATTACTTCGAGCAACTGCAACAATTCTTCGATCACTTTCCCCCGACCGATCTAAAAGTCCTGCTCCACGACGACTTGAACGAACGGGGCGAACACTTGTGCCAAGAATTATTCGCGTTTCTGGGCGTTGATCCGCGGTTCGTTCCCCCGCAACTCCACCGGCGTCACAACGAACATCCACCAGATGATCTACATGTGAGCCAAGCATTGTTGGACGAGATGTTCGAGGCATTCGCCGACGGAAACCGCCTGTTAGAGCAACATCTCGGGCGAGATTTGTCCGCCTGGTCGAAGATGACACCGGCGCTGTGTCAGTTGGCAGGGAGGGAACCAGCGTGAACATTGATTGCGGTCACTACGATTGACGTCGTGGAATCCACAACAAGGCAGCTCCCCACATCCCCACGATTGCAAGTGCTGTCCACATCCAGCGTAATCCGGCGGCGAAACTCTCGGGTTCGTATCGAAACGTCAGCCGCCCTTTGCCGGGGGGTAATCGCACGCTGCGCAGGGCCACATTGGTCAGATAGATCGTGACAGGTTCGTCATTGTAGAACGCCTTCCATCCAGGCATGTAGAGATCGGCCAGCACGACCAACCCTGGGGTTTCCAAGTCGACGTCGATGTCGATGTTGCAAGGTGTCTCCGATACGATGGCGACGTTTCCCTTGACGTCTTCGAGCGTGAATGAATCGTCCGCGGAATAAGCATAGGCAATGCGACGAGGATCGAAGGATTCCTTCGCGACCCCCTGCAACGCTTTCTCCGGCGTGTCAACCGTTGCGGCCTGTTGGGGCAAATAGACGCGAGGCAAGTACGTTTTGCTTTCCAACACCCAATAGTCGTCACCGGCGAAAAGTGCGTTCACCTCTGCCGGTGGTTCTCCACGAAAGATGCGGTACCGTAGGTTGAGCATGTCGAGAAGCGGTGACTCGATGGGCCTGAAATACTGGGTCACTGCGTAACGTCGAATTGAAACTTGATTGGCCGGAAGGTGACGCTGGCAGAGGTTCAGCAGCGCGACGAGATGCTTTGGATCGACCCCGTCGTAGCCACGGATGTCTGAAAATCCGTATCGCTGATTCGTGTTTGGTGGCAAACAAGCAAAGCCGCATATTCGACCGGGTTCCTGCTTAATACGCTCGGCAAGCTGAGACAGCGGCTGGATCTCGGGGTAATAAAGGTTCGGGTCACACTGCGGGTTTACGCCGTATGCCATGACCAGAAGCTCTGCCAACGCAAGACCTCCGATACACCACCGCCACCACCGCACGGGATATGCAAGCAGTCCCGCCCACAACAATATCGGCACAAGACAAAACGCAGCGCTGGCCAGGTACATGGAATGAAACCATTGGCGAACTTCTTGGGAATTGGCCACGTAGCCGAGCTTGCGTCTCAACGTTAGTGGAAAATCAAACGCATGATGGAGACAAATGAAACCGAGTACTCCGGCGACGGTCAATGGAACGATGAACCACCATCGCGGTGTGAAACGTCGGCGCCACAAAGCGTCCATCCCAATTGCAGCCAACGCGGTTACCGACCACGCCACTAGGAAGACGAAGCGGTTGTTCTTGAGCAGGTTCAATGGAAAGAGGCCAAACGGGAGCCGAAGCAGTGGAATGCTAAAGATAAAACTCACGGATACGACTATGGCCACAACCCAGAAAATAGTCGCGCTACGGTGACGGCGGCTCATGAAGGCCAGTGGCGCGAGCACCATGGCCACCAGGAAGCCGGCATAGCCTGCGGGAGGGCCTTCGGCCGCGTTTCCCAACAGTAAATAATTACTACTGGACAATGCGGCCCCCTGAAGATAGGGAAGCACTAGAAGGGGCCATGCTTCGGATCCCAAAACAAGCAGTTCCGCTTCGCCAGCAGCACGGACAGCAACACGGTTGCTCCATTGCAGATACTCGGCCGTCGGTAAATTCTGAGGAGCGGACAGCGCGAATCCCAAGGCCCAACCGGCGGCGACCGTAAGCACCGAACGAAAAGGCCCGGCCCGTAGCAGGTTTCGGATTCCGTATTCATCGGCCACACACCACAGAGCGTACATGCCTGATGCGATCAACACGTGAGCCGCCGTGGCAGCCTGACCGCTAACCATGACAAGGGCGGTTAATAGTGCGAGTGCGATGCCCCCCCAACCCCGTGGCCGCCGCACGGCAGAATCGGTCGCCACCAACAGCCAGGGGAGCCAGGCAATGACGAAACTTGGTGGATAGCCGCGCCACAGGACAAAGAACCACGTCAAGGGATAACACCACGCCGCGAGCGTGGCCGGCCAATATCGCACGCGCAGTACGGTACGAAAGAAAACGAAGGCCCCCGTGCCGGCCACCAGCGCTTTGAGCAGTTGAACCCAAGCAATGGTAATTGGGCTGGGAAACAAATAGCTGGGCAATGTGAACGGCGAAAACACGGCGGTGTTGTTGGCCGCCATGAACGGAGCACCGCAGTAGTTGTCCGGATTCCACAGCGGGAGCCGCCCCGCACGAACTTCGGAAGCCGCGAAGAGACGGCGAAATTCGATGCCCAGTATTTCGTCGGAGAACGCCGGGTGACGAGCCTTAACATGCTCCCACTCGGCAGTGTGAGGTAAGTAGATTCTCTTGTACGCCAGTGTTTCCAGCGGCAGGAGAATCTTTCGCCCCAACAGTGAAGGTCCGTACAGCACAAACTGACACGCGATCAATCCGCTGATGAGAATCAGACAGCGTAGCGTGCGAATTTTCAGTAAGTTCGATTGCTGCATGGCCACAACCACTCGACAGACTGTCCGGCTGCCTGCTATCAGGCACTCCTGGAACTTACTTGCTGTCGGCCGTCAAACAAGAGCACCGGGTGTGAATGGAACCCTGATCCACGTCGCTTTCGTGTGATTCACCCCGGGCGGTGGTCACTGGGGCAACCGTGTTGCAGTGCCGGGAAGGAGCCCCAAAAGACAAACGACCCTTCCGCAAGTCGCGGAAGGGTCGTTGTTGTTGCTCGATTCAAACAAGCGGTTCATTTGTCGGCCGTGATTTTGCTGGCCAACTTACAAACCTCAGTTGCAGCAGCACGAGGGCTCTGGGGCACAGCAAGCTGGCTCGCAGCAAGCGGGCTGGCTGCAGCGACGAGCGCGTCGGGCACGGCGGCATCGCTTCTTGCGGGGCTTGGAGCAAGAGTTGCAAGGATCACAGCAGCTCGGCTCGCAGGAGGCCGGAGCACAGCAGCTCGGCTCGCAACTGACCGGAGCACAGCAGCTAGGCTCACAGCAGTTGGCTGGGGCACAGCAGCTAGGCTCGCAGCAACTCGGCTCGCAACACGAACCACAACTTGACGCGTGATGGTGACGACCGAGCATGCGGTCCAGCAATTCGAACGCTTGCGCGTCACGAGAACTGGCTGCAAAACTAAATACGGCCACCATCAATCCTGGCAGGATCAAACGGCTTTTCATGGGAGGGCTCCTTACTTGGCAACCTCGACTCGGGGAGAACTATGCTGTCACTCGCAGCTATGCAGTGGTATCGTCGGGTGAACGACGAGGCTTGAAAGTGAAACTAGGGAGTTCAGGCAGTTTTGAATACAACTTTGGTGCTGCCTGTAACGATGACGCAGGCCACTCCGTTCGCAACGCCTTGAAACGAGCATCATCGGGGCCATTCGCTCACATGAAAGACATCTGAATGGAATCAACCGGCAAGATCGTTGCAATGCGACGCATGACAACCGCAAACGTTTCGCCGGGACGGTAGAAGCAACAAGTAGCGAATCTCAAGCGTGCTACTAACGAGCCTACTTTGAGGGAACCGTTTGGTCGTGTGTTACACGCCGACAAGCGCCTTGCAGTGTCGCACGATCTCGGGAATGCCCAAGACCAACGCCATGCGGCCCGCCCCAAGCTGAGCGACGCCGGCAATCTTCTCGGTTCCGGGAAGAATTTCGCGCAAGCCATTGACGACGACTTGCCGATGAGCGCATACCTGATCGGCCAGCAGGCAAACCGAGCCGAACTTGCTGTCGACCAACACGGCGGCCATGGTGTCGCCCGTGTCGAACAAACTAGTTGGCAGATCGAGGACCTCACTGAGCGAAACGGCATGATAGGTCGCGCCACGGACTTCCGCCACTGCGATCCCCTGCACGGTCTTCAACTGGTCACGGCCAACTTCTGAGATCTCGAGAATGTGCTCGAACGGCACGACGAAATTCTGGCCGTCATGCTTGAGCATCAGGCCATCGACCACGAGCACGGCCTCGCGAATCGGGATATCAATGAACACCGTTGTGCCCTGGCCTGGCTGCGATTCGACATGTACTT
>CAZNXE010000013.1:27318-42923 GCA_964576465.1 uncultured Planctomycetaceae bacterium | reverse complement strand
TGAGTCGCAACTCATTGGCACAGCTGGACAACCCACCAGTGGCACCCTAATTCATAGATGTGACAAAGCACTAGGCGCGGCTTTGAATACAACAATCTTCTTCGTAACGCCACGGTGAGGGACTGCCTGCGAGAACATCGCCCCGGGCTTGCCTGACACATTTTCAGGCAAGCCATGCTCGAATTTGCTCGACAGACCGCATGCCGATCTCGTCGCACGTTTACCTGGCGGTGACCGACTCGATCTCCAGGTGCCGACACATGCGGTCAATCAGGGCTTCCACTTCAAACGGCTTCTGCATGAAGTCGTTTGCGCCGGCTTCCTTGAGTTCGCCGATCTTGTCCGACTCGACCATTCCCGAAATGCAGATGATCTTCACTTCATCCCTCGTCGGATCGCTACGAACACGCTGGCAAACTTCCTTGCCGTTAATGTCTGGCAGCATCACGTCCAGCACAATGAGGTCAGGACGATACTCCTTGACCATCATGCCCGCGTCGAAGCCGTTGTTGGCACTTCGGGTCTCGAATCGCCCGTCGCGATCCAAAACGTCGGTGATTAGCTCGACCAACTCTTCATCGTCGTCGACGACGAGAACCTTGCGCTTCCCGCTTTCGAGCGAGTCGGTGGGAATGCCATTTTCGCGCATGAACATATAGAGTTGATCACGCGGAATGCGGCGGAAACGGCTGCCGGGAACTCGAAAGCCTTTGAGTTGTCCCGAATCGAAGCAACGAATAATTGTCTGCTGACTGACTTTGCAAATCTTTGCGGCTTCACCCGTCGTGAATACAGTTTTCATCGTTTTACTGACCATCCCTCTCCCTAGACGATGGCGGTGTAGTCTATGCGGAACCCCGGGGTATCCCCGCTTTCACAGGCAGCCCGACAGTCCCTTGTCATCCGTGTTACCCGAGATCAAAAACCAGCCTTCGGCTCGCCATGTCCGTAAGGTGTTTAAGTTCCTGATCTTCCGCAATCGGCAAGTTATTCGGTTCCTACCAGGATTACCGATTTTGCCATCTGCGGCAATTATAGCCATCGCGGAGGGTGAGTCAATATGAGTGACAATGACGCAATTCTTTGATACCGAATAACTTAGGTCAATCTGTTACCAATCTTACTGAAACATTCTCCGAGATCTCCTCGGGCAAAATCGATGGTGCTTGTCCTTGCGTAAACTGTTTAGTCGAACGATCTTTCGGTCGAAGTTCCCCGCCGCAAGTGACAGAACAAGCAGATAGCAGACAACTTTGGACTGTTTAGTGTGCCAATCGATCGGGTGAAGGTGCTACGTGAGCCCAAGACCTGTGCCAACATGCGTGAGACGACGATCATCCCAACCCGACGCGTCAGCGAGGGACCAACCGGTAATACTGCGTTCCCTCGCTGACGCGTCGGGTTGGGATTGGTACGTTCTTATTTGCCGCACCCTCTAACAGGCCTTCGGCCAAAATACCAAGCTCCAGACTTGTGTATCAACGACAGGGAAGCAACCCAGCCTTCCTGAACCACCAGAGCAGTCCACTCTTAGCGTTTACTTTCTAGGTAGATTCGCAGCAGTGCTACGTCCGTGGGTGTGATGCCGCTGATGCGAGCCGCCTGGGCGAGATTTTGGGGGCGGACGCGTGAGAGTTTCTCGCGCGCCTCGGTGCGCAATTGATCGAGATGGTCGTAATCGAAGCTGCCGGGGATACGCTTGGTGGCGAGACGCTGTTGCCGTTGGACGTCGAGGTGTTGGCGGTCTACGTAGCCGGCGTATTTGTGGTCGTACATCACGGTTCGCGCTACCTCGTCACTCACGGTCGCCAGTTGCGGTTCATGCGTGGTCAGCTCGACCCAGGTGATGTCGGGACGGCGAAACAATCGAGCCAGCGCGTTGTCATGCCCTCGCCGTGTTTCCAACATTCCGCTGACGAAATCAATCTCGGCGAGCTTTCGCCGCAAGCGTTCCCAGCGTGATGTCTCGACGAGACCGACGTCTCTGCCGATGGGCGTGAGCCTGCGATCGGCATTGTCCTGACGCAGCAGCAAGCGATATTCGGCCCGAGATGTGAACATGCGATACGGTTCATCGACGCCACAGGTGACCAGATCGTCGATCAGCACGCCGATGTATGCTTGCTCACGCCCCAAGACGAGTGGTTCGCTGCCACGAATGGCAAGGGCGGCGTTGGCGCCGGCGATCAGCCCTTGCGCGGCAGCTTCTTCGTAGCCCGTGGTGCCATTGAGTTGCCCGGCGAAGTACAAGCCGGCGACGAGCTTTGTTTCCAACGAGGGCAACAATTGTTGCGGCGGCGCGTAGTCGTATTCCACCGCGTAGCCGTACCGCATGATCTCGGCGCGTTCGAGCCCTGGGATGTGCCGAAACATCTGGTCCTGCACGTCGCGCGGGAGACTGGTCGAGATTCCGTTGACATAGACCTCATGCGTCTCGCGTCCCTCGGGCTCGAGGAATATCTGGTGTTGCGACTTGTCGGCAAACCGCACGACTTTATCCTCAATCGAAGGGCAATACCGTGGTCCTCCTGAATTGATTTGCCCGTTGTAGATCGGCGCGCGGTGCAGGTTGGCTCGAATGAGCTCATGCACGGTTTCGTTTGTGTAGGTGATCCAGCAGGGGATTTGTTCTTGCCGGATCTTGTCGGTAACGAATGAAAACGGCTGCGGATGTTCGTCGCCGGGCTGGATTTCGGCACGGTTGAAATCAATTGAACGACCGTTCAGGCGAGGGGGCGTTCCGGTCTTGAACCGTTTTAGCTCGAAGCCCAAGCGGGTTAACGTACCGCTGAGCCCCTTGGTGGTCCCCTCTCCGGCGCGGCCACCGGGGGTCTTCGCCTCGCCGGTATGCATCAGCGCCTTCAGGAAGGTGCCGGTCGTGAGAATTACTTTCGACGCGCGATAGATACTGCCGTCGCCAACCTCAACGCCTTCAATCACCTGCTGTTCACCACGATGTGTGACGATGAGGTTCTCGACTGTCTCTTGGCGAAGCATCAGGCCGTCTTGCGATTCAACCTCATGCTTAATGAACTGTTGATAGGCCTTCTTGTCCGCCTGTGCCCTAGGGCTGTGCATGGCGGGGCCTTTGCGGAGATTGAGCATGCGAAACTGAATCGCCGTGGCATCGATGGCTCGGCCCATCGCGCCGCCCAGTGCGTCAACCTCGCGAGCGATCTGCCCTTTGGCCACGCCGCCGATCGCCGGATTGCAACTCATCTGGCCAACCGTGTCGCAATTGCCGGTGAGCAGCGCGACACGCGCCCCCATGCGGGCAGCAGCCAATGCAGCCTCGGTGCCGGCGTGTCCAGCTCCGACGACAATGACGTCGTAATCGTAGTCTCGCGATGAAGTCCCCATGGAAAGCCATGATAGGACGCAGTCATACCCGCTGGCAATCGGCCAACGAATCCGTCTGTTATCTCGCCCCTACGCCGCGGCGTTGCGGGCAACCTGGAGGTCGAAGAGGCCGAAGATCTCTTTGCGGCTTAGCCCCATCTTTTGATGGGGAGCGACGTCGGAGAATATTGTCGAGAAGATCTCGCGTTTGTCACGCAGAATTTGGTCAATCCGCTCTTCGATCGTCGAGAGGCTCATGAACCGTGCGACGTTCACCGCTCGCGATGTGCCGATACGATGGGCACGGTTGATGGCCTGATCTTCGACGGCAGGGTTCCACCAACGGTCGAACAGAAACACATAGCTGGCGAATTGTAGATTGAGCCCCACGCCGCCCGCCCCGTAGCTGATGAGTAACACGTGTGCGTCGGGGTCCTCTCGAAAACGGCGAATCACGTCGTCGCGTTTCCCAGTTGGAATGCGTCCGTGATATTCCAGCGGCCCAAAGCGTTTCAATCGGCTCCGCAGTTCAACTAGCGTGGCGACCCATTGGCTGAAGACGATCGCCTTTTGGCCGCTGGAGGCGATTTCGTCGAGGTCGGCTTCCAGACGTTCTAGTTTGGCACTGTGCCCCGTGGCCGGATCGAAATTGCAGATCTGCTTGAGCCGCAGGACCAACTCGAAGACATGCTGGATCGAGGCGGCATCGCCCATTTTCGTGAGCCGCAGCACACCTTCTTCCTCGGCCATGCGATACGACTCTTGTTGCTCGGGCAGCAAATCGATTGGCGTATCCTGAACCAGACACGGAGGCAGATCGTTGAGCACTTGGCTCTTGGTTCGCCGCAGGACGTAATCGCCAGCCAGCCGGCCCATTTGCCGCAGCTTCATCTGGTCGTGGATCGTGCCAGGCGCGACAAACTCGAAGATGCCAACCAAGTCGTCGGCGCTGTTCTCGACGGGCGTTCCGGTAAGCGCCCAACTGCGAGAACGCTTTAGCTCGCGAACAACCGCTGAAATGTTGCTTCCGCGATTCTTAATGCGCTGCGATTCGTCGAGCACCACGAGGTCGAACCGCTGTCGCTGCTCGAGCAGAATCTCTCGATCGCGATGCAGCACTTCGTAGTTGGCAATGCGCACCGGTACATCGGGCAACTGCCATTGCCATTGCCTGCGATGCTGTGGACCGGCGATCGACATGACCGGCACTTCCGGGGCCCATTGGGCAAACTCACGTTCCCAGTTTGATACCAGAGGTTTTGGGCACACAAGCAAGACGCGTTGCAATTCGCCGGAGTGCAGCAGCAGCCTGATGGCCGTGATCGCCTGCATCGTTTTTCCCAGTCCCATCTCGTCGGCCAAGATCGCGGCATGTCGGGGGTACAGAAAGGCGATGCCTTCGTATTGGTAGGGGAACGGTTGGTGAGGTAACTGCAACGAACCGCCGGCGACCCAACTCTCTAGCGGCGGCTGTAGAACGTAAAGTAGCCGGTCTTCCAGCTTCACGACATCAGCCGGAGGTGTCATTCGTGTGGTTGACTGTGGGGTGGCGCTGGGCGTCGAGGGTTGCCGTTGCGATTGCGGGACATGTTCGGGCGGTGTGGCCCAACTCGGGCGCTCGGCTGCCGCGATAAACTGAAAGCTGCGGACCGCAATCTCCATGCTTCGCCCCAGCGGCACGGAAATGACCCTCGGGCTTGCAAAGGCGATACGCGCCCGGCGTGTCTTGATGCGCGTCTTGCGTTGCAGCTTGGCAAGCGTAATCGGAGTTTCCGCGGAGACGCGAAGCCGGCAGTCGACGCTGCTCACCTCCGCGGTCGGCAACGGCGAAGGTGCCCAACTCTCTCCAAGGGCGAAAACGTCGATTGATGGCCGCTTGCTGGAATTCATCGTGCGTTACGCTGCGCTTCGGCGATCGCTTCTCGGATGCGATCGAACGGTTCGAGCAAGTCAATCGACTCTCCGAGTTCAAGAAGTGCCTCGCTCACTCGCGGCTCTTCACCGGCGTGGTCACGTCGCAAGGCTGCCGAGTTGGCTCCAATGGAAAACACATGCAGCCGCCGAATGGTGGCGTGTGCATTATCGATGCGGCGCGTCGACAAGCGGTCAGTCGCGCTCGAAGCAGTGCCGTCGATCGCCGATTCCGTGGGCGATTCCGACGCGGGGCTGGTGCCGGTGATGAGGACCACGGGCGTCTTCACGATATCGGTCAACGCCAGCACGGCTTCTTGATCGGTACAAACGAGTCCCACGTTCGACGAAACTTTGGCCGCCAGAACACCGCCAATTTGTTCGCCACTGAGGTACGTCCCAAGCGTCGGACCGTAGAGGATTTCTTGGGCACGATTGGGTCTTACGGGAGCCGTGCAGTGAAACTCCAGCGGTTGCCCCCTGGAGTTCAACACTAGATATCCGCCGATGAGCCCCTGCTCCTGATCGTCGACGACGGTCAAGAACCCCAGTGCCTCGGACGACTTAGCGCGATTGGACATGCATACTCTCGGCTTGAACTTCCGGTTCTCGATCGCGCGATGCCAGCAGATGATCTAGACGGCGCGACAGAGTGAGCATCGACCTGGCGACCTTGCCGACTTTAGCGGCAATGCCGCGTGATAGCAGACGGCAAGCGAAGCAAAGAGGGCCGCATGAGATGCTTGAATCGACATGCCGGTGCTCGATTCGACTCGGGGCAATCATTTTGACACACTGAATACTCGACGTCCTTGCTCGACAGAGGTTATACTGATGGTTTCATCTATCCAGGAGCACTTGAAAATATGACACGAGAGCCACGCCCCGCGACGTCGCTGTTCACACAAGTCGACATTTCCGCAAACACCCAGCCGGAAACCCCCAATCGATCCTTGGAAGGCGGCGGTGCCGTGACCCAGATACTCGAACAGATCCTCGTGGCACAAGATCGGCAGAATGAGCTGCTCGAGGAAATGATGTCGCAGATGAACTCCTCCCAACGGCAGCGCGCCGCTGAGCTAAGCCAGTGGAAGAAAGCCAATCCACAGCTTGCCGATACGTGTCGTCAAGCGGCAGAGACACTGAGCCAAGTTCAATCAGAGTTCCTTCATGCCTTGACCTCCGAAGTTGATGAGAACGGCGAGGCCATGATGGATGGTGAGTTCATGTTGACCGAGTTCGTCGATCGCTTCGGTCCCCGTCTCGCGCATCTTAACGGTGTACTGCAAGTTCTCTCCCAGCTCAGCAGCAGCCCAACCACCTCGGACGCAACCGACGCCAGCTAGCAATCGTTGCATGTCGTCTGAAAAAACTCTGCGCGACATGTGCCGCCAGTGGCAATCGGGTGCCACTGCTAGCTTGTCTGGTAGTGCCGCGGAGGGCCGTTGGCAACTTCTATTCGGTCTGAACGACGAATCTGACCAGACACGTAAGACCGTCTGCTTGGTAATCTGATCGTGGCGTCGTGGATCCCCAAGACGGTGTTGGAGGCCCGTTGACGATGATTGTCGATCTGGTTCAAGCTCGCACGACCGACGGCGTTCGCCTTGATGGCGCGTTGCGAACCACCGAAGCAAACGACACACAACCAAGCTCGCCTGTGGGGATCGAGCTTGCCATTTGTGTTCACGGCACGGGCGCCAACTTCTACGGTTCATCGCTCTGGGATCCGCTTGCCAAGAGGCTGCTCGCCCAAGGCACCAACGTCTTGGTTGTGAACACGCGCGGTCATGACTTGATGAGCACGGCGTCAACCGTCGGCGGCAGAGTTCATGGCGGCGCCGCGTATGAAATCATCGACGACTGCCGCTTCGATTTGGCCGCTTGGTGTAAGTTCGCCGGCGAGCGAGGCTACGGAAGAGTCGCACTGCTGGGGCACAGCTTGGGCGCGCTGAAATCAATTTATGCGGTTGGTCAAGACGAGCCGCCGGCGGTCGCGTGCGTTGTCGCGATCTCGGCGCCTCATCTTTCTTACCAGCGATTTGCCGCCAGCCGCGCGGCCGAATCGTTCTTGAACAGTTACGAGGAGGCGCGAAAGCTTGTCGACAACGGGCTTGGCGGAGAACTCATCACCATCACGTTCCCAATTCCCTACGTCATCACCGCGTGCGGCTACTTGGACAAATATGGGCCTGAGCAGCGTTACGACATCTATCGTTGGATCCGTCGCGTTGCCTGCCCTGTTTTAGCTGTCTACGGCGGCGCTGAGATCCGTCAAAATGTCGCCTTCGAGGGAGTCCCCGATCGGCTCGAAGCCATTGCTGCGGAACACCAGCCCCGGCTGCAAGTCGAAGTGATCGCCGATGCGGATCACTTCTATGCGGCGGCGCGTCCAGAGCTTGCCGCACGGGTTTGCCGCTGGTTGGGACGTATCGAGCACACATCCGCGTGATTGTCAGCCGTGCCCCGGTCGGCTAAGTTCAAGGAACTTCCATGTGGCACATACGTGCGATGTGCGACCACCGGACATCCACCCCCCATTCCTCCAGCCTTACCGATGAATCATGAGTGTAAGCGAACCCAATCAAGCTCTCCCCTCCGATGCCACCGTCGCCAAAGCCCGAGCGGCGCTCGATGCACACACCGTGGAAACAGTCGCGTGGCATTTCCACGAATCGACCGGGTGTCCGTTCTGGTTGGAGAAGGCAGCGGAACTAAAGTTCGACCCCGTGAAGGAGATTCGCTGTTTCGACGATCTCAAGAAGTTCGAGCCGTTTCAAGATGAGTGGCTTCGTGGCGGTCCGGTGCGACGCTGGGTACCCAAGGGCTTAAAGGATCGTCCGGTCTACGTGTTCGAGACGGGCGGAACCACGGGCGTTCCGAAGAGCCGCATTGCGATGGAAGACTTTCGCACCGACTACGAGATGTTCAGCAAGACGTTGCCCGACGAATACTTTCCGCCGGGATCGAATTGGCTGATGTTGGGGCCTTCTGGTCCAAGGCGTTTGCGATTGGCTGTGGAACACCTGTGCCAGTTCCGCGGCGGGATTTGTTTCTGCGTCGACCTCGATCCTCGCTGGGTGATCAAGCTCATCAAAAAAGGATGGATGGAGCATCTCGAAGAATACAAGCGGCACGTGATCGATCAGACGCTGACCATTCTTGGCGCGGGTCACGACATTCGCTGCCTGTTCACCACGCCCAAACTACTCGAATCCTTGGCGTTGGCGCTGGAAGATCGCGAGTCGAGCATCGCCGATGCCGGCATCACGGGGATCTTTTCCGGCGGCACGGAGTTCACGCCGCAATGGACGAGGTTTGCCATGGAAGAACTGCTCGACGAACGTGTCTATATGACACCAACCTACGGCAACACACTCATGGGCTTGGCCTGCTCTCGACCGGTGATTGCGGAGGAAGGATACAAGATTAGCTACTATGCCCCGCAGCCCCGGGCGGTGATCGAAGTGGTTGACTTCGACGACAACGATCAACCTGTGGACTATGGCGAGACGGGCCGCGTAAAGCTGACGACGTTGACCAAGGAGTTCTTCGTGCCGGGATTCATGGAACGCGACGAAGGTGAACGCGAATTGCCCTACGAAAAGTATCCCTGGGACGGCGTCAGCGGCGTACGGCCCTTTAGTGAATTGGCCGAGTCGACAACCGTGGGCGTGTATTAGCGGCGGTTAACAGCCCGTTGAGAAAGACATGGAAATGCGATTGTTGTGTGCCACTGGCTCCGCCAGTGCTATGGATCAAGACGAGTTCAGCAGCAATCGGCACTGGCGGAGCCAGTGGCACCCTTTTTCAACGGCCTGTTAAGCTTTCCTTTGCCCCACGCTGCGTTCCGCCGATCAAATTGGCCGCGACGATACGTTTGCCGGAGAGATTACCGTGTTGAAGATCCCTATCATTCGTTGGGGTAAACCCTACGAGTCGTTGGAAAGCGAAGAGATTGTTCACTTTGAAACCGGCGAAACGGTCGCCGTGGTAAGCCAAGCCAATGGTGGGCTGCTGCAGCGCGACATGCGGAAGGCCGGCAAGGCACGCGAGGCGCTTCGCAAAGTTCCCATCGATGAACTCATCGAGCGAGTCAAACGCGCGGGAGAACTCTATCTCAACGGCACGCTCCCGATAGGCGACGGGCAGCAGACTCCAGATGATTTTGCCGTGCAGCAGTCGTCCACCACGGGGCTGCCCGTGCATATGTGCAAGGCGAACATGCAGAAGAACTTCTTCGTGCTCTCGCACATGAATCAGATGCTCGATGCGCTGACGCGCGGCCTGGACTTATCGATTCTCGCGCGTGGCTACGGCGTCGAAAGTCGTGGCGTGGTGGTGAGCTATCAAGCGCAGTCTCCCTGCTTGGGGTTAGTGTTGCCGTCGAATTCGCCGGGGGTGCATACCCTCTGGCTGCCGGTCATCCCAATGCAGATCGGACTGGTGCTCAAGCCGGGTCCACAAGAACCATGGACGCCCTATCGCATGACAAGTGCCTTCGTTGAGGCCGGAATTCCGGCCGAAGCGATTTCGATCTATCCCGGCGGAGCCGATGTCGGCGCGGCAGTGTTGGCCAGTTGCAAACGAAGCATGATCTTCGGCGGTCTGCCGACCATCGAACGATACAAAGGCGACCCCGGCGTGCAGGTCCATGGGCCGGGCTTTAGCAAGATTCTGCTGGGCGACGATGTGGTCGACCGCTGGGAAGAGTACATCGACTTGATCGTCGACAGCGTCTATCTCAATAGTGGTCGCGGCTGCATCAACTGCTCGGGGGTTTGGGCATCGCGACATACGCGCGAGATTGCTGCCGCCATCGCCGAGCGGATTGGTCCGATTGAGCCGCTTCCGACGAACGACCCCAACGCTTCACTGGCCGCCTTCACGGTGCCTGGCACGGCGACCGCGATTTGGAACGCCATCGAAGCCGATCTACGCGAGGGGGGCGTTGAGCACATGACCGAGCGTTACGGTGACCGAATGGTCGAACACGAGCGATGCGGCTACTTGCGACCCACCGTCGTTCATTGCGATTCGCCCGAAGCCGCGATCGCGCATAAAGAATATATGTACCCCTTTGTTTCAGTCGTGCAGTGCCCGCAGGATAAAATGATCGCCTCGATCGGTCCGACGCTGGTCGCCACCGCGATTACGGACGATGCCCAGTTTTCGCGGCAGTTGACCGATGCCACGCATATCGACCGCTTGAACCTTGGGCCAATCCCCACGATCAAGCTCGATTGGCTACAACCACACGAAGGAAACATCGTCGAGTTCCTGTTTCGGGCGAGGGCCTTCCAAGTTCCCCCGGAGCGGCTTCCCGAAGTTGCCACGGCGTCGGAGTAACCGTGTCGGGCGAATCATCTGGCCCCAAAGTTTGGCTGCAACGGCGAAACCGAGGAGCCGAATTGAGTTTCTTGACGGAGCATCAACCCAAAAATCGCGTCGCCCTCCCCTGCCCTATCAATCGCTCGCCATCGCCCGCCTCGTTAAGAAGGCGGCTTGCCACTCATGAACCTTTTCGTCTTCGATCCACGCACCCGAATCATCTTTGGTCCAGGCCAGTTGCAAAGACTGGGCGATTTGGCCTGCGAACTCGGTGCGTCTCGCGTGCTGGTCGTTACCGATCCGGGGATCGAAGAAGCCGGGCACACGCAGCGTGGCATCGAATCGCTGCAAGCCGCCGGGCTGGTTACCGAGTTGTTTGACGGGGTCGAGGAAAACCCCACCACCAAGCATGTCGACCGCGGTGTCGAGTGTGCCCGACAGTTCTCCCCCGACCTGCTTGTTGGCATTGGCGGCGGCAGTGCGATGGATTGTGCCAAGGGGGTGAATTTCGTCTATTCGTGCGGTGGGCTCATTCAAGATTATTGGGGCGTGGGCAAGGCCACCGCTTCGATGCTGCCCATGATCGCCGTGCCAACCACTGCCGGCACGGGAAGTGAAGCACAGTCCTTTGCCTTGATCTCCGATCCCGAAACGCATGTAAAGATGGCCTGCGGCGACAAGAAAGCTGCGTGTCGCATTGCTGTGCTGGACCCGGAAGTTACCCTCACGCAGCCTCCTACCGTGACGGCGCTTACCGGCATCGACGCCATTGCACATGCGGTGGAAAGCTACGTCACCAACAAGCGCAACCCAGTTTCGCTGGCCTTCAGCCGCGAGGCATGGCGGTTGCTCGAGGCGAACTTCACACGCGTGCTCGACGACCCAACGGATATTCAGGCCCGTGGCGGCATGCAGCTAGGTGCGTGCTTCGCGGGCATGGCGATCGAAAACTCGATGCTGGGCGCAACGCATGCACTGGCCAACCCGTTGACAGCTCATTTCGGAATCGCGCATGGGCAAGCCATCGGCATCATGCTGCCACACGTCGTTCGCTATAACGGTACTGAGGTGAATGCTTGGTACCGGGAACTGATCGAAGCCGGCGTCACCGGCAACGGGATGCCTTCGCCGGAGGGCGGAGCGAACGCACTGGCGCAGTTCCTGAGCGAGTTAGTCGAACGGGCTCAGCTTTCGACGCGGCTGGCCGACTGCGGAGTTACCGAACAATCGCTTCCTAAAATGGCCACCGAAGCCGCCAAGCAATGGACCGGCAGCTTCAACCCCCGCCGTGTCGAGGAGACTGACTTGCTGGAGCTATACTTGGCGGCGCTTTGAATGTCACTATGCAGAGGGTTTGATTGTGATGCTGAGTGATATCAATCGACATTCATGCCAGTTCTACATTCTGCGGTGTGCCCGGTTTAGCTTGCTGCTGGTGTTGCTCCTCTGTGGTTGCTCGCCCGGCACGCAACCCACGGATGAAGAAAACTCGGGCTCTCCACCATCCGCGGAACGCACGTTATCTCTGAAGCTTGAGAGCGACCCTCTCGATGATGTGGAGACCACAGCCACTCTCCGCCAAGCGTATCCTGCCGATGTTACGTTGACCATCGAAAAGGCACCGCCCGATGCATGGCCTCTGTTTCGAGGATGCCCTTCGGCGACCGGCGTTTCTTCTTCGACTTTGCCCGAGGATCCCCAGTTGGTGTGGAAGCGAAGCTTCGAGCACGGGATGTTCGAGTCGACGCCCGCGATCGTCGAGGGCGTGGTTTACATCGGCAGCTACGACGGCAACTTCTACGCCCTGCGGCTTGAAGATGGCGAGGAGATTTGGCACTTCCCTACCGAGTTGGGATTCAACGCGCCGGCGGTCGTGCATCAGGGTTATGTCTATGTGGGTGACACCGAGGGGCGGTTCTTTTGCCTCGACGCCAAGACCGGCGAACCGCTGCGAGCACACGAGACCGATGCCGAGATTAACTCCGCGGCCAATATCTACCAAGACTCGGTCATCTTCGGATCTCAAGATGCAAGTCTGTACCGGCTGCGACTCGAAACGCTGGAGCTTGTGTGGAAGTTCACGATCGACGATATGATCCAGTGCGCCCCGACGATTGTCGGCAATCAGGGGTTCATCGCCGGCTGCGATGGTCGCTTGCACATCGTCAATCTTGACACCGGCGAGGGCATCGATGCCGTCGACATTCTGGCGCAGAGCGGTTCCACGCCAGCCGCTAGTGGCGATTTTGTTTTCTGCGGAACCTACGGAGAGTCGTTCTTCGGCATCAACTGGCGCGAAGCGAAGATTGTGTGGGAATATCGCCACGCCCGACGCGGTTACCCCTTCCAATCGTCCGCGGCACTCTCGCCGGAAATGATCGTCGTGGGGGGGCGCGACAAGATGATTCACGGGCTCGACCCTCGCACCGGCGCGGAACGGTGGACGGTGATGACCGGCGGACGAATCGATGGTTCGCCAGTGATCGTTGGCAATCGGGCATTCGTCGGTTCGGCCGATGGTCGACTGTACGCCGTGGACATTACCACCGGCGAAGAGCAATGGCACTACGAGGCCGGCGGCGGGTTCGTCGGCTCAGCCGCCGTCGCATCCGGGCGACTCGTCATCGGCAACGACGACGGCGACTTGCTCTGTTTCGGCAAGAAAGACGAGTAAACCTTGCCCAGCAGGCAAGCTTCAGACTATTTCGCACAGGTTCTCGGCGAATGATTTGAGTTTGCATCGAAAACCGGTAAGAATCGAAGAATCTGTGGCTCGGTCGCGTAACCGAGTCGGCACGCCAGATTCCAAACGGGACATCCCGGTTCAAAATGCCGTCTCGATCGCGGCGAAAATCCCCGACGCAGAGTCTCGGCAAATTGTCTGACCGAAAGGATCGGACGATTTCTGAGTGGAACCTGTGACTCCCTCGCAACTCGGATCACGATGCGAAACACTTCGTGCGCCGCGTTGGACGGAATTGCCTCCAGAGAGACCGACGATCATGGCGACAGCAGAACGATCTACTGACGACGCGCAGTACAATCTGCGTTTCAAGCTTGGCATTCTGGGTAGCTCGGCGCCGGTCTTCCCTGGTTTCGAGACCGACATCTCGGAGCGCGTTGGCCCACGAATGCAATCATGGCCTCGTGTTCAAGAAGAAGTCCTGGAACCGATGGCAATTTACGCTCACCTCCCTGCCGATGGCGCTCTCGCCACATCACACGTGGTGGGTGACCTACTCAACTTCGTCCATCTGGCATTCCTTCTCTCTTAAACACGATGTGGAACCACCTCGAACATGAACAGAACCATTGTTCGTATTCTCGCAATCCTCGTTTGTTCGCTGCACGTTGCGGAGACTCACGCTCAACAATCTGATGTCGTGGTCATCGGGGGTACCCCTGGAGGCATCGCGGCGGCCGTGGCGGCAGGCAGGGCGGGGCAAACTGTGACGCTCGTTGAGTATCACGACCATTTGGGCGGGATGATGGCTAGCGGGCTTGGCAAATGTGATATTGAAAACAGGGCAATGATCGGTGGTCTGTTCAAGGAATATGTCGATCTTGTCTACGATCATTACGTAGAGGAGTATGGAAAAGACCACGAGAACGTAAGACTCTGCCGCGATGGCTATTACTTCGAGCCTTCTGTGGCCGAGGCCGTCTTTGAAAGTTTGCTGGCTGAGCAGCCAACAATCACGGTTCTCAAGGGCTATCGTTTGAAATCTGCCGAGGTGCAAGACAATCGTCTCACGGCAATCGAACTCGTCCAACGTCAAACCGATCAGTCGCTAACACTCTCAGGTCGCGTTTTTATCGATGCCACCTACGAAGGCGATCTCTATGCTGCCGCGGGAGCCGAATTTCGCTTGGGCCGCGAGGCGCGTCGCGAGCACGATGAACCCCATGCAGGAGTCATCTACTTCGACTTCCAAGAAAAGAAGATCCTCCCTGGAACAACCGGCGAGGCGGACACTCGCCTGCCTGCCTACACCTATCGACTCTGCCTAACAAGCGACCCCGACAATGCCCATCGTCTGACCGAGCCTCCCCCGCAATACGACCGCAAGAATTATCTCGCCTATTTCGACGACCTCAAGGCGGGACGCCTCGACGCACCAAAATCCTACAAGCCTGGCCGTGGCTACAACCCCGCACACTTTGGCACGCTGGTCCGTGCGCTATCCGTCACCGAGATTCCCAACGGCAAGACCGACGTAAACATCAACCCGCGCCCGCTCGGCTTTCCGTTTGCCGAAGAGAACCAGGGCTATGCTGAAGGCGACGAGGCCTCGCGCCAAGAAATCTTCCAGCGACATCGCAACTTAACCCTCGGCCTGCTTTGGTTTCTGCAAAACGACCCCGAAGTACCGGCTGCCCATCGCAAGCTCGCCAATGAGTTGCATCTGCCGAAAGATGAATTCCGCGACAACAACCACTTTCCCTTTCAACTCTATGTCCGCGAGGCCCGTCGACTTGTAGGCGAGCATACGCTGACAGAACACGACATCACCGGTGACGGAAAAAACCGTGAACCTCGTCATTACGACGACAGTATCACGATTGGTGAATTCCCAATTGATAGTTTCCCCTGCCGCCGTCGGCAGCCCGGCGATACCGTGGTTCTCGAAGGCTACCTGGGAATGCTCGATCACATCACACAGCCCTATGAAATTCCGTATCGCATCATGATTCCCAAGAAAATTGACGGGCTGATCGTTCCGGTCGCTGCTTCGACGACCCACGTGGCGTTCTCCTCGATCCGTATGGAACCGACTTGGATGGCGTTAGGACAAGCTGCCGGAGTCGCGGCAAGTCTCGCCATCGAAAAAAACCTACTTCCCCGCCACCTTCCCATTGAAGAACTGCAACACCGTCTCACTCAGCAAGGCCAAGTCGTTCATCACAAGAAGCTTTCACCTCCCCACCCAAGACATAACCCGCGCTCGCCACTCATGCTTCAAGGTGAATGGGTTCCCAACAAGACTCACCAAATTGATTTTGACGGACTTCCACGCCTAGCT
>CAZNXE010000013.1:5457-27308 GCA_964576465.1 uncultured Planctomycetaceae bacterium | reverse complement strand
CCAACACGTCGTCGTCAGCGATGTTCGACCCACAGACGGTGTCAACCAACACAACTATCTTGCGCATCACAACGGAAGATATTGGATCATGTGGAGCGATGGCCCTGGCGTCGAAGACCAAGTTGGCCAACGTGTGAAATTCGCCACCAGCCCCGACGGTCTCGCTTGGAGCAAACCAAAATTCTTGACGCCCGTTCCGCCCAACTCCGGAACAGATTCCCCGCACTATGGAACTCGCAGCAGCCAGGGTTTCCGCTGGATCGCCCGTGGCCTCTGGCAACGCAATGGCCAGCTACTCGCCTTAGCCTCGCTCGACGAAGCAGATGGTTTTTTCGGGCCAAGTCTCCAGCTTCACGCCTTCCAACTCAACCCAGCCGACCAATCATGGCAGAGTCTTGGCGTCATTGCCGATAACACGATCAACAACTTCCCGCCCAAGAAAATCAACAACGGCAGTTGGATGATGTCACGCCGATCTCACGACTACAAAACGACAGGCGTACATTTTCTCGTCGGTGGCGTCAAAGAAATCGACCAATGGGATTCATTCCCAGTCCTCGGCTCGAGCAGCGAGCTGGCCGCCGAAGAACCGTTCTGGTGGCTGCTTCCCGACGACAACCTGATGGCACTCTTCCGCGACAACCGTCACGGCGGCTACCTCTACCGCTCTTTCTCGGTCGACGATGGCCGAACCTGGAGTAAACCGGTCCAAACCAACTTTCCCGACGCCACCTCGAAAATCAACGGTCTGCGACTCAGCGATGGCCGCTACGTTTTGGTCTCCAACGCTAACCCCATGCGGCGCGATCCACTGGTGCTCTCGATCAGCGACGACGGTATGGTTTTCAACACAATGGCCTACTTGGTTGGCGGACGCCGAGTCGACTACCCACATGTCATCCAACAGGAAGACCATCTGCTAGTCGCCTTCGCCGGCGACAAACGAACCGTCGAAGTCCTCAAGATCCGACTCGCCGATCTCGATTAGGTAGTTCCCGATAGGGGTAGGGAGGGCCGGTTGCCAGGCTCCCCCTATCTTAACTTGGCGTCCGGAGCAACCGGGTGCGGATTCCTGGCGTACAGGGCACCGACATCGCCGGGCGACACTTCGGACTCTTGATCTGATCGAGAAATCGACCGTCCATCTGTCTGTGGATCGGAGACCACACCACGTAAAGCCTTTGATAATATATACGTATGGAGTTCGTCATCTCCTCAAATCGGCTGAAACTTAGTATGCTAACCAATGGTATTAAATTAAGTATGTGACATGCAGTGCCGAAACGCACGGTCGCGTGTCGATATTCGGTGAGGGACAACCGCCAGCCGCTCCTGTTGAGGATATTCATGGACACGCAGTTTTCGGTTCGATTCGCAGCGATTGCTTTGGCCGCATTTTTTCTGGCACCAACTGCCGGTGCGGCGGAAACTCGAAATCTGATCGGTCATCAAGTCGACGGATTCGAGTTGCATGACTTCCGTGGCAAGATTCACAGCCTGGGAGACTATGACGACAAACAACTGGTCGTGGCTGTTTTCATGGGCACCGAGTGTCCGTTGGCCCGGCTTTATGCCCCGCGGCTGGAAAAGCTGTGGCAGGAATTCAGCCCTCAGGGGGTTCAGTTCTTGATGATCGACTCGAACCAGCAAGACTCGATCACCGAGTTGGGCGCGTTCGCACGCATCAACAAGCTGACGTTCCCCGTGCTGAAGGATCCTGACAACTCGGTGGCCGACCTTTTTCGTGCTCAGCGGACTCCCGAAGTCTTTGTTTTGGATGCCAAGCGAACCGTTCGCTACCACGGCCGCATCGACGATCAATATGGCCTGGGCAGCAACTCGGGCTACGCACGACCTGAAATCAAGCGACGCGACTTGGCGGTTGCCATTGAGGAGTTGCTTGCCGGCAAGGATGTTTCGCTCGCGGTTACCACGGCCACTGGCTGTATCATCGGTCGCATTGCGAAAGTCGATCCCCATGGCGAGGTGACTTACTCGAACCAAATCGTGCGGTTCCTGCAAGACCGTTGCGTTGAGTGCCATCGCGACGGCGAGATCGGTCCTTTCTCCTTGACCGACTACGACGAAGTCGTCGGCTGGGCCGAAATGATGCGCGAGGTGATGGACGAAGAGCGGATGCCGCCGTGGTTCGCCGACCCGCGATACGGCCACTTTGCGAACGATGTGCGGTTGAGCAACGACGAGAAGCAGCTCTTTAGCACTTGGGTCGACAACGGTTGTCCGCAGGGCGATTCCGAACAGTTGCCGCCGCCGCGTGAATTTGCCGTAGGTTGGCAAATTGGCGAGCCCGACATGGTTGTGCATATCGCCGACGAACCGTATACCGTTCCGGCGGAAGGCGTTGTCGAATATCAATACTTCACCGTCGATCCTGGCTTTAAGGAAGATACCTGGGTCAAGGCGACCGAAGCCCGGCCCGACAACCGCGCGGTGGTACACCATATCATCGCCTTCTTGCACCCGCCGAATAGTTCAGGTCGAGGTGGAGGCATCCGCTCGGGGCTCGGTGGATATGCCCCAGGCTCAGGCGCCCGAATCTTTCCCAAGGGTGTTGGTACGCTGGTACCCGCGGGCAGTTTGATCACGTTCCAGATGCACTACACACCCAACGGGACCGTGCAGAAGGACCGCAGCTCCATCGGGTTGATCTTCGCCGACGCGAGTGAGATCACGCATCGGGCCGACGGTGGTTTGTCGGGAACCCTCGCGTTCCGCATCCCGCCGGGAGACCCAAACTACGAAGTGACATCGAAAAAGAAGTTTCGACGCGATACGATGCTGATTTGCCTGACACCGCACATGCACCTACGCGGTAAGTCGTTCCGCTTCGAGGCGGAGTATCCCGACGGCACGCGCGAAATTCTGCTAGACGTACCGAAGTACGACTTCAATTGGCAGTTGAGCTACGACTTTGCCGAGCCGAAGCTGATTCCCAAGGGCACGTATCTGCATTGCACGGCCCATTTCGACAACTCGGAAGATAACTTGGCCAACCCCGACCCCACCGAGGAAGTGACCTTTGGCGACCAGACGTGGGAAGAGATGATGTTCGGCTTCTTCACGGCGATCGTGCCGCTGGAGCCCGAATCCTCGGAAGACACCGAAGAGGAAGCCCGTGACACCGTCTCGTCTGGCGACGCCGACTGAGCGATTCGCTAGCAACTGAATTTCAAGAAGGCCGATCACCGCTCCCCAGCGGTGGTCGGCCTTCTGTCGTTTAGTGCGGACACATCACATCTCTAGCGTGTCTTCAAACTTTAGAGTCTATCCCAGAACGTCTGTAGGAAATGTCCTCCGTGGCATTCCGTGCGTAAAGGTGAGTCCGGAATGCCACAGAGGGCGTTCCCTATCAGGTATTGGGATAGGCTGCTAAGTCTCCATGCCTCCCAAAGCTACCTGCCGGATACCACTGCCTCTTCAAGGATCGCGTCACAAATCCGATGTGCGTCTGCTGGGTTCAAGGACGGATGAACAGGCAGGCTCACCACTTCGCGATTGTGACGCTCGGTATGCGGTAGGTGGATAGCGGCTGGACTGCCGAATTCCGTAAGTTGGTGTAAGTTCGTGGCGTAGTGTACTTGCAAAGGCATGCCCCGCTCATGCATCCGAGCGCGAAGGCCTTCGCGATTTTCCATGCGAATTGGGCACACGTAGGGAGTCGTGTTGTCGAGAGACGCGGCGTCTAGACAATCAATGTGCTCGGACAGCCGCTGACGGTAGATCGCTGCCAGTTGACGTCGATGCTGGATGACCTCTGGCATGTGGCGGAGATTGACCGATAGCAGGCAGGCCTGGATGGCATCCAGCCGAGCATGTCGTGCGTCGGCGTCGAACGAAGTCCGCGTGCCGTTGCCAAAATATCGTTGACGCCGCAAGTCACTTGCACGATCGGCTGACTGGGTTACCACCATCCCGGCGTCACCAAATGCGCCGAGACTCTTCGTGGGATAAAAGCTGAAGCAGGCGAAGTCGGAGGGTGCGCCGATGCGATGTTCACCCTCAAACGAACCGAAGGCTTGCGCACTGTCTTCGATGACTTGCAGACCGTGACGGCTGGCGATTTTGCGAATGTCGCGCATGGGGGCAGCGAACCCATACAGATGCACCGGCACAATGGCGCGCGTCTGAGGCGTGATGTGCTGCTCGATTTGTTCCGGGTCGATGAGCGCGGTCTCATAGCGAATATCGCAAAAGACGGGACGTGCTCCGACGGCCTTGATCGCCCAAGCCGTCGCGTAATAGGTATTCGCAACGGTGATTACCTCGTCCTGGGGGCCAACGCCTGCTGAGATCAATGCCATCTGTAGCGCATGCGTACCGCTGGCAACCCCAACGGCATGGGCCGCGCCGAGATACTCCGCCACCTCTCCCTCAAAGCGCTCGACGTACGACCCGTCGATGTATTGGTCCGCGCGAAAGAACGACTCCACCGCCTTCAAGAGTTCCGGCAGGCGATCCGTGTAGCCGTGTGCCAAGCCAAAGTCCATCGATTCGTTCCGTCTTCTGTCACAACCCGGGGCAGATCATTCATGAATCAATCGGTTTCAGACCACAAAGTATTTTTCGTATGTATGTGGCGGTAACACTTGCAGCTTGCAGAGCAACCATACGGGCAACCGCATGGCGCGGATCAGCGGGTAGTAGGTGGGGTAATCGGTATAATACTTGTTCGGCCCTTTCATGATCTCCTCAAACTCTTCGATCGAGAGACCCTGTTTTTTGAGCGCGTACTCGACCGTTCGTGGGCTCTCAATCGGCGGAACAGTCGCCAAGTCCGCCAGTGCCCCTTCGCGTGTGATCGCCCCTTCTCGGACAAGCGCCGCCAGCTCGATGATTCGCCAATCGAAGCCAAACTTCCTGCGAGAGTAGTAGCATTGCAGCCCGAAGATCTCGTTGTCGTAGTGCCAGCCGCCGGTATCTTTCCACCCCAGCTCACGCTTGAGCACTTCATCGATCTCGGGCCCAGAATCTTGGTAGTAGTTGGTAATGGTCAATACGCGGATGCGTTTGATGGCTGCCCAATAGAAGAGATGGTGGAGATCCGTGTTCTTGAATTGCTTCAGATTGATGCGACAGAACCGGCGGATTAAACCGCGCACAAATCGAGCATCAACATAGTTCCATAACAGCGGGTTGATCCCTTCGGAGCGAAAGGAATGGCTGTGAATGATGTACCGAATTCCATGTTTGGCAGCGGTTCGATAGAGCGCGCTGACGATGCCGATATCGTCGGTTAAATCGATGTACGGCAGTTGGGCGCGAATCGTACAGTTGGTCAGTTCACGCGACTCTTCCCAGTCGGCGATCACGGTTTCCAAGTCGACATCGAGCTTGGTGCAAACCTGGCGAATGTTGCTCTTGGCAATGTCGCTATCCCAGCCGTTGTCGAAGTGGAGCGCTAGAGGCCGCAGCCCAAGCCGTTTGGTTTGATAAAGGCAGTACGAAGTATCACGCCCGCCGCTAAAACCCACGATGCAGTCGTAGTCACGCCCACGTCCGACCTGCTTGATGCGCGCCGCGAACTTTTGCAGGATTTGCTCACCTGCCTCACCAACGGGGAACCTCCGGTTGAGATCGTCGTGAATTCGACAGTGATTGCAAATCCCTTGTTCGTCGAACGTCACGTTGGGGACCGACTCATCAATGACGCATCGCGTGCAGATTCGACCGCTGCTCGCCAACACTTCCGCCGCCGGAATTGTCGCGACCGACGGTTCGTTCGATCCGCTTGTCCCACCATCAGGTGAAGTCGCCGGCAGTGGGCGCATCAATTTCTCCTAAATCAGCACATGTTCGTAGCGGTCGGGATCGTCGGAATTGTACTGCTCGGTGCAGTAATTCAATAAAATTGCCGTCGGACTTAGATTCAGGAACGCATGGACGACCCGCGGACCGATCGTCAAACGCCGGTAGAGGTGATCGTCGGAGTTCAGCACGAATTCCGCATGTTGTCCCGTATCGAGATCTTCGAGAGCAACCTTCAAGGTGCCATGCACGGCGCCGAAGGACTCGTAGCCATTCAAGTGATAATGGTTTCCACGAACTTGGTTTGGCCGATCGAATGTCACGAAATAGATCTGACCAAAGGCAACGTCCTGATCGTGCAGGTCGTCACGTCGCAGAAATTCGATGAGCGATCCACGATGATCTTCGCTTCTGCGACAGGTGTCGATGGAGTAGAACTTCGGGCTATCTTGCATGAGTCTTCTCGACGGCTGACTTTAAAACACCATCATAGCCGACGACGGGTTCTGTTTCCATAAACCACTCCGAGGCTTCTCGGCAAGTTGCCTTGTTCCGATGGGGGCTTAACGATCGTTGGAGAGGGCCTCGCCACGTGGCCATGTGGGAAAGCCGAGACGGCGTGCGAGCGCGTAGCGCGTCATTTCGGAAATGGTGGCAGCGATCACCGACATGTTATTTCCCGAGCCGCTGCCGAATAGCCTGGGGCGATGGTCCGTGCGAACTTCCGTGAAGGAGCCGCCTTTTCTTTGGACTTCCAACAACAGCTCCGCGTGTACGAACGCACTGCGACTGTGAAGGCATGCCTCTTTTATAAAGCCGCCCCGGAGCAGTGCCGATCCGTTGACATCGTGAACGCGACAGCCAGCTAGCAGGCTGATGATTGCATTGTAGACTCGCGACACGATGCGCCGTGCCAGCGGGTCGCGGCGCGTAACGCGATACGCCAACATCATGTCGAACTCGTTCCGAAGCGGATAGATCTTGGCCAGTTCCTCAGGCGGAACCTGCCCATCTCCCGGAACAAAGAACACCCACTGGCTGTCTGGCGATAGATACGATTCTCGAATGCTCGGACCGAACCCCAAGTTTTGAGGATGGCGTCGCAAGACGAGTCGTTCTTCGTCTCGCTGCATTTTCTTAACCCGAGCGGACGTGTCGTCGCTACTGCCATCGTCGATGACAAGAATCTCAAAACTGCTCGTCAACCGACTTGCGATTTCGATGCTTTTTCGCACGACATCTTCGATTGATGAGCCGTCGTTATAGGCCGGGATACTGATCGTCAATTCGGTCATTACATCTCAGTCACGAGCGTCCGTATCTCTGCTGCCCGTTGATTGCGTGGTGTGAAGCAAGTCTAAGGCGAGCGGCGAATGAGAATATACCAACCCGACGCGTGAGCGAGGGACCAACCGGTAATACACTGCGTTCCCTCGCTTACGCGTCGGGTTGGGATTGGTACGTTCTTATCTGCCGCACGCCTTATGTGGTTTGAAGCAAGCCTAACGCTCTTTTTCGATTAGAAAAGGGCCAAGAATTAATGCGTCCAAGCCCGTTGCGTACAGGGTTCTTAGTGCCTGATGTGGCAAGCAGGCAATCGGATCGTTGTAGGCATTCAGGCTTGTATTGATCACCATCGGCAAGCCTAGTTGGCGATCGGCCTCGACCAGCAGTTCGTGGAACTTGTGGTTGTGCGATGGGTGAACGGACTGGATGCGCGCGGTGCCATCCGCATGCACGGCGCTGGGAATGAGCCGCCGTGTGGCTTCCGTAACGTTGAAGGTCTGGGTCATGTAAGGAGAGTCGACGTAGTCGACAAAGTGCGCGGCGGCCGAATCGTGAATCACGGCCGGAGCCAGCGGGCGAAACTCTTCGCGAAACTTGACCTTGGAATTAATCAAATCTTTCGCGTTGGGATGCTTGGCATTCACCAGAATACTTCGATTCCCAAGCGCGCGGGGGCCAAACTCCATCCGGTCCTGAAACCAACCGATGATTCGATCCTGACCGAGCAACTCAACTGCCGTGGCCGCCGGATCAGTGAGTTCTCGATATCGCACGGCTGTCCGTTGGAGAACCGTCCGAATCTCGTCGGGTGTGAAAGCTGGCCCCCAGTAAGCGTGCTCCAACGGGGCAATGCGATCTCCATCTTGCAGCGATTCCAAATAAGCGGCCCCCACGGCAAGGCCCGCGTCGCTACAGAACGGCGGTACAAACACGGAATCGACGCATGGCAGCTCTCGAATCTTCTGATTCATCAGGCAATTGAGAGCGACTCCGCCTGCCAGGCAGATACGACCGCTGGACCTGCTCGCAAGGTGCGTTTCCACCAACCGGCAGACCGCGCGTTCGAGTTGGTGTTGCGCGGACGCCGCCACATCGAAGTGGAACGCCTCCAAAGGCTCATTTGTCGTTCGGGCTGGAAGTGGTAGTGGAAAATTGTCGAACAGAATCGCCTGTTTAGGGGGCTGTTGGCGACCTTCACGAAGCCCGGTGAGAAACTCGCAGTGAAAGCTGTATCCGGAGTCCGTAACTTCCAGGATGTGATCCATCTCTATCTTGGCCGATCCGTAGGCCGCCATGCCCATGACCTTGTACTCGTCGCTGTCGCGCTGAAATCCTAGGTATTGGGTAATCGATGAGAAGAACAACCCAAGCGAATTTGGTCGCGTGTACGTTTCGAGATGTCGCAACTCCCCCCCACGACCTTCCCACACGGTTGTCGACTTGCCATCGCCAGAGTTGTCCATGGTCACGACCAGCGCGTCGTCCCAACCAGAGGCGAAGTAGGTGCTTGCCGCATGAGCCTCGTGGTGATCGACGAGGACTAGCTTCGGACAGCACCCAAAGTGAGCGGTGATGTATCGTCTGAGCGTGTCGCGAATATCCGCGTACGTAGCCCCTGGATAGACGATCGTGTCGATGTCTCGCATGCCAAGTCCGGCATGTGCTAGGCAATAGGCGATTGCGTTGCGTGGGAGATGTCCGTTGGCGAATTTAATGCCGACGAATCGCTCTTCCTCGGCCGCGGCAACGAGCCGGCCTTCGATTACCAGCGCGGCGGCACCGTCCTGGGTTCCCATCTCAACGCCGCCGCAGATCCCCAACACCCGCATTCAACAATCCTCGATGTTTCTTGACCGCTACGATATGGGAGCCGACGACGCGCGGTCTCCACAACCTTGATGATACTCGCTACTCGCCCCCAAGGGGGGGCTACGATCCCTTCGCTGGTTGAACCGTTAGCCAAACTCGTTGTCCCGACCGATACACCTGTAGTCGGGAATCCAGCTCCCGAACCAGTGTCACGTCTCCTGCTTGTGCAGCCATCTGCCTGGCTCGGGAGGCGTGTTGAACAGCAGCTTGAAACTCACCTGTCGCCGCAAAGCATACCGCCAACGCGTCGAGAACTCGGGCATTCTCCTCGCCGACCAAGGTAGCGAGCCTGCGAGCCTCTTGTAAGGCGACTGATTCATCGCGAATCGCTGCCTCTGGGTGAGCGGCAAGTAGCCACACCAGACGCTCGAGTGCGGCCACCGAAGGCTCGGGACCGTGACTGGCCCGCTGATAAGCCTCGAGCGCATCGCGGTCTCGCGCCAATTGCTCAAGGACCATGCCAGAATGGAAATGAGTCTCACTCACCGACGGATCGGCTCGTACAGCACGCTCAAACAGTTCCAGCGCCTCTTGGAGCCGCTCTTCATGCCCCCTTGCGTTCTCATTGGTTCGCATCAGTACGAGACGTCCGAGATTCGACAGAGCCGGAGCGTGGTTCGGCTGTGTGGCAATGCATCGACGAAAGTGCCGGCTCGCTGTCTCAACCTCTCCGCGTAACAGGGAGATGATACCCATCAGATAATTGGCGTCGGGATGATCAGGCTGCTCTTGCAGTATTTCCTGCAAAATGGTTCGGGCTTCCTCTTGCTTGCCCATGGAAAACAACACACCAGCCAACATCGATCGGCCTTTCTCAGACTGTGGATCAATGTCGAGTGCCCGGCGAGCAAGGGCTAGTGCATCTTCGCTGCGGCCTTGTTTGAGCAACATGCCAGCTGCGTTAACCATTGTTTCAATGGCAGCCGGATCTCCGGCAAACTCACGGTCGGCATACTCGAGCGCCTCGTCAATTCGGTTGCGGATGAGCAAGAAACTCACGCGAAGAAGGGGCGGGATGTCCCAACCAACAACCCAATCTTCCATCAGTCGCGTCGATTCGGGGCCCGAAGGCCAGTGCTTTCGATACACGATCAAAGGCGTCGGGAGCCCGTCATCGAACAGGATCTCATCATCCGGATCGGGAAGCGGGACGGTGATTAAGTTGCCGAAGAGATGCTGGGGCGTGTAGACGTAAATCGCTTCGCGGGGCAGGGCCTGGGCGAACGCCGCGAAATCGGACCACTCGGGCCCTAGGGAGCCCGTCAGCGCGAAGCCGGTTAGCTGATGTGAGACATAGCCGAGACGTGGACGACCCAGCATGATGGAATAGGGTTCGCTGGCGACGACGGGTTCACCCGCGGCTGTACGCTCGATGATCCGAGACGCGGCTTGATCGGATTCAAGTGCCGGGTGATAGCCAGTATGCAATTCGTGTACGTTGACGATCCGCGGATCGTTGGCGCCGGGATAGCGCCAGAAGTCTGCCTGAGTCAGATTGGCAGCGATCCACACGGCGAATAAAACGCACGTTACCCGGCGATATTTCCGCATGGCATCGACGAGCAATACGCTAGCCAAGACCTGTGGCAGGACCAAGTATCTCGGGATCACCTCGACAACGGTCGAGGCCAATAGAAAACCGACCAACGTCAGCCAGCCGACGCTGGTCAAGTTCACTACCCCGCGACCGTATCCCACGTTCTCGAACTTGGACGGGGCACTGAACCATTGCCTAGCGGTAGCGGTCCATGCGATCAGGGACATCGTCAATGTGAGGCCAATGGCGAGGGTTGTCGACAGGGACAACTTGATGAACGTGATGAGTTCAGACCAGTGGAAGGTGGTGTCAGACGAGCGTCCTTGCCCCAGGTCTTCTAGGAGCGATGCGGTCGTTCCCGCCCATTGAATCGCTAGATATTCACCGACGAGTATTCCCCCTCCCACGGCGCACGTCCACGCCAGCGGTCGGTCAAGGCCGCGGTTCCGCATCCGGGACAGGAGCAGTTGACCTCCGTAAACGCTGGCTAGGGCCGCGGTAAAGATCAGCGCGGTCGGCTTCATCGCGAACGCCGCGACGGATAGCCCCAAGGCCATGCGATACCTTCCTCGTACCAGGCAGAGCAGGCCGATCGTTACAAGGGACGTCATCTTGATGTCCATTCCGCCGATTTCCGACTGAACCATGATGGCTGGAAAGGACAGGACCGCTAGCACGACCAAGGCCGCGCCCCACATGCGTAGGCGGTCCACGCAGAGCCAAAAGACAGCCGTCCCGAGCAGCGTCACAAAAGCGAACCCAATCAGATGGTCAACCACGAGGACCGCTTCGGACGACGGCAGCGTTGTCATCAGCAAGGCCAACATGGTCGGTACCACACTAATCATGTAGGCGCGCTCGCCGCCTGCGTCGTAGACAGGTTCTTCGTAACGAAGTCTCCGGTAGTCAAACGACGTGCGAGCCAGAAAATCTGCTTCAAGCCACACTGAAAGACTCTGCATCGGAGTCGGTGGATGCCTGAGAGCAGGCCAATGGCACGTGAGAACGGCAAGGAAAATGAACAGCGGAACAAACCAGCCGACAAGCGATGGACCCGGTCTTGAGGCGGCCTTGGGCAAAGCGTCGACTTCGCTCCGATGCTGATCGCTGGCCATTGAGATTACCCCTTTTCCGCTCGAACGACATGCCATCCGCGTGGGGCAATCCAAGTGGGATTGGCGATCTCCCGAATAGGAAACTACGCACCGACCGAATCGTTGCCGTGCTCTTGACGATGGTCTGGGCGAGTCATACCCTATCACCCTACCCGTCCGCATGTCGCGGAGATGCGCTATCTTGCTTGGCCCGCAGCAGTTCAATATAGCTCGATCCCTCATGCCGTCTACCGTTGCGGTCGCTGGTCTCCGTTCCGATTTCAAGCCGGGCTCAACACTCTTGTGGACCGAGAGTTCCGCGGCACCTTGGGTGCCACCGCTGGCGTGGCGGTCTTGCAGAAACAAGATCGAGTCACTGGCTCACTTCTCGGCAGCGCATCACCAATACCATGCGACAGTCGTCTCGCTCCTCACGAAGCGATTCATTTCTCGGACAGCGCGCCACGCGGCTTCACTGCATTGGCTGCGACACGTGGTGGAGTGCGGTCGGTGAATATTGTCATTTTAGATTATGGCGTCGGGAATTTCGGTTCGCTTGGCAACGCCTTGATGCGACTCGGCGCGACCTACACGGTGTCGTCGTCAGTCGACGTCCTTGATTCAGCGGACTGCATCTTTTTGCCCGGAGTTGGCTCGGCACGCCCAGCCATGCAAACCTTGAACCAGCACGATGTCGTGAACGTTCTATCGCGTCGTGTTCTTCAGCAACGGGTGCCAGTGCTGGGGATTTGTCTAGGGATGCAACTGATGTCGCAAAGAAGCGAAGAAGGTGACGTTGCCTCGCTTGGTTGGATTCAGGGAGAGACGCTGCGCTTGCGAGCCGATCCCGCTCGGGTCGCCCGCCGACCGCACCTCGGATGGAATCAGGTTTGCTACACGGAGCAAATTCCCATCTTGCGTGGCGTCCCCTCGGGACAGGCCTTTTACTTTGCGCACTCGTACTACGTCTCCCTGAAGAACGAGGCAAATTGCGTCGCGACAACCGAACACTTCCATTCGTTTCCGTCCGTCATTCAGCAAGAGAACATCACGGGTCTGCAGTTTCACCCAGAACTGAGTCATGCTTCTGGGTTGGCCATCCTGCGAAACTTTTTGGATAACGTCTGACATGGTTAACGTACGTGTCATCCCCTGTTTGTTGTTGCACGACTGGGGAATTCGTAAGAGCATTCGTTTTTCCGATTACGTCTACATAGGCAGCCCGATCAATGCAGCGCGGGTTTTCTCTCGTTTGCAGGCCGACGAGTTAATTGTGCTCGACATTCAAGCAGGACGCGAGGGTCGCGGTCCCGACCTGCGAGTGATTCAAGAGATGGCCGAAGAGACGACCATGCCCATGACCGTTGGTGGCGGCGTTCGGCGGATCGAACAAATCTTTGAGCTGATGCAGGCCGGCGCCGACCGCATCACCCTGAACACGGCGGCCGTTGAAACGCCCACGCTGATCCAAGAGACAGCCGACACGTTCGGTAGTCAGTGTGTCGTCGTCTCCATCGATGCCA
This sequence comes from uncultured Planctomycetaceae bacterium, assembly GCA_964576465.1. Taxonomy (GTDB): domain Bacteria; phylum Planctomycetota; class Planctomycetia; order Pirellulales; family JAEUIK01; genus CAZNXE01. The sequence continues at coordinate 14,232 of CAZNXE010000013.1, read as the reverse complement.
AGCTGCGGAGTCCTGGCAATTACGAGGTCTACGTCGCCGGCGGTAGTCGTCCCACCGGCCTGGATCCAAGGACTTGCGCGGTACGCGCCCAAACGCAGGGCGCAGGTGAAATACTTTTGACCGCGATTGACCGCGACGGTACGATGAATGGGTACGATACCGCGCTCATTCGGTCCGTCTGCGACGCAGTCGATATTCCTGTGATCGCGCACGGAGGAGCTGGGAAGGTGGAGGACTTTGCCCTGGCCGTAGGTGACGGCGGGGCTTCAGCAGTCGCAGCCGGAGCATTCTTTTTGTTCTTCGGCAAACGGCGCACTGTTTTGTTGACCTACCCGACTGAAGATGAACTGCGGCGTGTTCTCCGGCCTGAACTTGTCCGGTCTCGTGAGTAGTATTGACAGGGCGAATCCGACGTGCTCAATCCGCAGGCAATTATGTGGTGTCTGCTTGCGTCGCTTCTGGCAGAGGATATCGCTTGTCTGAGCGCGGGCATCTTGGTTGGCGAAGACCTCACGCTGCTGGACGTAATGATCGGCTGTATCGCCGGGACAGTGCTGGGCGATTTTGCCTGGATCATCGTGGGAAAGGTCGCCCGAAGACTCAATCTCTTGCGACATCTACCCTCGCGGTGGCTGCCTGCGAACAATCTTGACCGCATGAACCACGTGCTTCGTTCTCGGGCCGTGTTGCTGTTGGTGGCATCTCGATTCGTCCCGGGAATGCGAACCATTGTCCTAGTGGCCATTGGTGGCGCGGGAACATCCCTGCGTACGCTGGTCGTGCCAGCATTCTTGGCCGGCTTCGTCTACGCAACGTTGTTGATCATGTTGGGTTGGCAAGTAGGGGAATCCGTCGAGCCTTTGGTTCGCAGTTACGTTTCGGGAACTGGCTGGGTGGTTACCGGAATTCTTCTGGCGATCTTGCTCTTCTGGGCGCTGCGACGCTTCGTGCTGAAGCCGACCGCCGAACGATTTCTGAAACTCCAGTTGCAACCAGATCAGTCACCAGAGGAGACTAGCACGCGTGAGGTCAGCCTGCCAGAAGTTGTCCAGCAACAAGGCAACACGAAAGGGTCCGCCGCGCCCGATATTGAAATCGCGCGAGACATAAAGGAGTGAAGTGCCTCGGAGACGGCCGAACGTTTCGGCCAAACGCGCGGCACGGATCCCCCCAGTTGTGCGTTTCCAAAGATCGTTTGACGCAAACGGAGTTTGGGCTTCGCGTTGTGCGAACATCGAATCCTAGACTCAAAATCTTCGATCGAGCCTGTTCTCCGGAATCGAGATCACGTATCTTTTCATCAGCTAGCGGCTTCCGTCTTAGCTGTGAGCCAATACCGTCTGCCCGGATCGTTCATGACAATCGTCGCAAATCATCTGGGCCAGGGGCACCCTTCGTTCGGGGATCGACGACTCAACTCACGCGGGCAAGGATGTTCATCTACTCGGCGTCGTGCAAACGGGCGATGCCTCCGCGATCATTCCCCGTCGAGATATTGGAGAGGTAGATGCACCGCCTAACATGGCCGCAAGCGGCAAGCCCCGCTTTTCGACGATGCTCAACAGGCCTCTGGTTCGCGGTTCCGCTGGTCTGCTTGCTTGCCGGCTTGGGCCAACGTTGTTGTTTCGCTCAGAAGGAACTGCTCTACGCATCGATCGACGCTCGGGCTGACGAAACATGGGACGCATCACAAAAAATCTGGATATGGGCCGAACCGGGCTACCAGGAAACGAAGTCTTCGGCCCTGTTAGCTGCTCAACTTGAAGCCGCCGGGTTTCAGGTGGTGCGTGGTGTGGCGGAAATGCCGACCGCGTTCACCGCCACTTTCGGTGAAGGATCGCCGGTGATCGGAATCTTGGGCGAGTACGATGCGCTGCCGGAACTATCGCAACAGGCAGTGCCCCAGCGATCTCCGGTTGACGGTGCCGAGTATGGCCATGCCTGTGGACACCACCTATTCGGCGCGGCGTCGGTTTCGGCCTCCATTGCCGTGGCCGAACAGATTCGCGCTGGCAACATTCAAGGCACGGTTCGCTTCTATGGTTGCCCCGCCGAAGAAGGAGGGTCCGGGAAGGTGTTTCTGGTGCGGGCCGGATTGTTCAACGATTGCGATGCCGTCGTGCATTGGCACCCGAGCAGTCGCAACGCGGCGGGCGACCCAAGTTGTCTCGCGCGTAGCGCCGTGAAGTTTCGCTTTCACGGACGTGCGGCACACGCCGGGGCTTCGCCTCACTTGGGGCGTTCTGCTTTGGATGCCGTCGAACTGACCAACTACGCGGCCGAAATGTTGCGCGAACACACGCCCGACATGACACGGATCCATCATGTGATTACCTCCGGCGGGGGCGCGCCCAACGTCGTGCCAGAGTTCGCCGAGGTGTTCTACTACGTGCGACATCCACGCTCGGAGGTGGTGCGGAAGCTATACGATCGATTACTACTATGTGCGAAGGCCGGCGCGATGGCGACCGAAACGAAGCTCGAGGTCGTCTACCTTGGCGGCACGGTGGAGATCATGCCCAACAACACACTCACCCGAGTGACGCTGGCCAATCTCCGCGCACTGAATCATCTCGAATTGGATGAAGCCGAAAAACAGTTTGCCGCGCGATTGCAGTCGACGTTACTCGAACAACCGCCGCTGGAGACGATCGCCGAGGTGGTCGATGCCAGCGGGTCGACGAAGATGGGCTCAACCGACGTGGGCGACGTCTCGTGGGTCGTGCCAACGACCGGCTTTTCGACCGTCTGTTGGGTGCCGGGCACGCCAGGACATTCGTGGCAAGCCGTGGCCTGTGGCGGTACGACCATCAGCCGCAAGGGGATGCTCATGGCTGCCAAAGTCTTGACGGCGACCATGTGGGATCTCTACCAGCAGCCCAAGGTACTGGCGGCAGCCAAGAAAGAACATCAGCAGCGGCTGTCGACCAAGCAATATCAAGCCTTGCTCGAACCAGAGCAAAAGCCACCGTTGGACTATCGCAAGTCTCGGCGGTGAATGTACCGCTTTAGGAAACTGGCGCAAAACAAGACCCGAGCAACTGGCCCGCAGCGCCCGGGTCTCGTATTCGCGTTTCAACAAGCTGTTGATCGCGAGAGATCAGGTTTTGATCTCGATGTGCTTGGGTTGCACATCTTCGGCCTTCGGTACCCGAACCGTGAGGACACCCTCATGGTACTCCGCCGTGATCTTTGACTCGTCAACCGTGGTCGATAGCGGGATCACGCGACGGAATTCACCGTGAGACCTCTCGATGCGGTGATACGTCTTGCCTTTCTCTTCCTCCTCCTCGTGCTTCTCGCCTGTGATCCAGAGCGACTTCTCCTTCAACTCGACATCGAACTCCTCGGGCTTCATTCCGGGCAGTTCGACCGTGACTTCAAATTCGCCATCTGTCTCCACAACGTTGGTTCGCGGCACGAACCCCTCGAACCCCATCAGGGGCCTCTCAACGGGGCCGAAGAATCGCTCGAACAGGTTCTCCATGTCGCCTTCCAGCCGGTGGGGAAGCTGGGAGGTCCAATTGGTGAGCGAGCGTACCATGACACACCTCCTTGATTCATCAGAAACACTTTCGCGCGGCTTCAGATTCCAAGCCACCCGGCCACCCGCACGACGCATGGCCAAAGCAACCCGGCGGCCACACCCTGTGAACCGCATCCTCTACCTATACTACGTTGAAGGTGCCTCGGTGGTTCGCTTGACTGTTGCGAGATCGTTAAGAATTGTAGGTCACCGCACACTACGGGACTGAATGGTGGGATAGAGGCACGTCCGTGGTCTAGCGCATTGAGACCAGTCTTGCCGACAACCTGATGTGTGAAAGCCCATCGGGGGATCCGAGCATCTCAGTCAATTGTTGAAGCCGCACATGAGAATAGCGATAGCTCTATTTCTGATGACGTTCATTGGAGTGTATGTGTATTGGGTGAAGACGCCCCTAATTCGCGACGTGTACGCCTCCACGCACGCCGAGTTTGTGAACCAGACTGAGTATGCGGGAGTCCCGCGATCGGCCAAGAACATTCGTTTCATTTGGTCGAGCGTCTCGTTAGGTGGCCGTGCACATATCGGTCGGTTTGAAGCGCCCCTTGAAGACTGCAAATCATTCGGAATAGCAGAATTCAAAGTCTATGACGATGGCGTTCATGAGACCAATTCAGATGACCTATCTTTCGTCACGCTCACCGAAGAGCCACACTGTCCCAACCTATCGGACTACGGCATCGACCACTTGGGGTGGTTTGACGTTGAGAACATCAAGCAAGCAATCACCCTAGAGCGAGATCACAGCCATCGCCCATTCGTATGGATCGATACGCAACGCAATGTCCTCTACACGTACTGGACGGATTGAATGTTCCCTCAGTTTGGGCGGACCGAAAGGTGGTTGAACCTGTCGGCGGCGGAGCCAATCGAAGTGGTTCGCTCGTTGTGCCGACAGAACTTCTCACACTACAATTCTGCTATGATGGCGAAATTGACCGGCCATGTCTGGTCGTTCGACGAGCTATTCGAGACGATTTTGGGCCCGCAGTAAAAGGGGACGAACGGCATGAGCTACGAACAACTGAAACAAGACGTTGAAGCAAACGGGAACGTACAAACGGTTGCGATGCAACGGCTCCGTGATGATATAGGTGCCTCGAAGCTAGGCTCCAATGTGCGCGAGCAGATTAGCAAGGAACTGGAGGGATTGGGGCTGGGGCATATCCCAGTGGAGTTACCGCCATACCAGGAGAACCTAGTGAGGGTTTTCAAACGGGGGACAGATGTGGCCGACGTAATTCGAGCAGCAGTTGAACCCGGACCAAAGGGCGATGCCAAATTAAAGGACTACGCTAGCAAGGGCGGGTCACAATTTTCGGAGATCATCGAAAAGATACGAGAACTCGTTACGGACTAGCGGGCCTTGTCCAGAAACTTAATGGTTCGCCTACCCACACACTCTTAGGACACTACCCGCGAAGGTGTTCGTAGTGTCGTTGTGGTCTGTACGTCGTGGCTTTCTTCTTGGGGAATCGGCAGCCGACACGGTCGCCCTGCGTTACTTGGATGAAGCCGGACGAGCTGTCGTCCACTAGCCGTCTCGGCCGCGGAGCATGGTGAAGTACGAACCGACGACTCGATCGAAGTGCTCCAACTTCAGTTCCATGGGCAGGCCATTGTAAACGCAATAGCTGCGGATCTGCTGTAGCAAGTCGCGGGCGTGGCAACGTCGCATCGGTCGGCCGGCATCGCGGTAGTGCTTTTGTAGCAGGCTTTCGACGACCTCTTCACGATACTCGCAATCGAAGGTCTTGCAGTACAGCTTGAACAACTTCTGGAATTCCTTCTCGCACGGATTGCCGATGTTGATCTTGTACGGAATCCGACGCAAGAACGCCTCATCGACCAAGTCCTCGGGATCGAGATTGGTCGAAAAGATGATCAACTGATCGAACGGAACCTGAATCTTCTTTCCGTTGGCCAGCGTCAGAAAGTCGGTGTGGCTTTCCAGCGGCACAATCCAGCGATTGAGCAACTCGGCAGGTTCAATTCTCTGTCGACCGAAGTCGTCGATTAGCAGTAGTCCGCAATTGCTCTTCAACTGCAAGGGCGCCTCGCTCACGTTGGCTCGCGGGTCGTGCCGAATCTCGAGACTGTCCATGGTCAGCTCACCACCGACGATCACGGTGGGACGACGAACCTTGACCCAGCGAGGATCGTGGTTTTGCGACTTGATGATCCCGCCTTTCGGCAGCGGAGCAGGCTCGTGATAGACGCCATCGAAGAACTTGATGATCTGGCCATCTTCGATGATGGTGTTGGGAATCCAAACGTGTTGGCCAAAGCACATCGTGATGCACTTGGCCAACGTCGACTTTCCGTTGCCCGGTTCGCCATATAAGAACAGCCCCGCCCCGGAGTTGATCGCGGGCCCAAGGTTTTCAAACAGCTCGCTATCGATGCTGATCTCGGCGAATGCTTTTTCCAACGCATCGCGTTGGGGCGATTCGGCACGAATGGTCTGTGCTTCGACCGACATGAGATAGTCGTCAAGGGGCACGGGGGCTGGCCCCACATAGGCGCACGATTGCATGTACGACTGGGCCCGCGCATGTCCCGATTCGGTAAGGGCGAAACGATAGTCGTTCAGCGCGGCGGAGCCGGAGTGACAAAGGATCTGGCGATTGCGGAGCGATTGCAGGAGTTCGTCGAGAATGCCGAATGGGAGACCGATCCGTTGGGCAATGTTGCGACCGCTAGCAGTGCCAATGGTGAGGAGCAACTTGCAGATCAACGACTCGATCAGCGTATCGCTCAGTCCGGTTTGTTCGATGGTCTCGGGCGCGGATGGCAAGAAGCTCTGCTCGGCCAGCAGCGACGCAAGCAAGCCTGTTTCGGGCGTGGTCGTCGTGTCGCTGGTCAGCATATTCATGTTCGTGGCTCCGGACGGAAAGACGCCGCATGGTCACGCCATTGCCCCCCCGTACAGAGGGAAGGCACGCTGGCGGATGATCTTGGCTTTACCAGTGCAAGCCTACCTTGGTGAGGGGCTTTCGGAGCGATTCCCAGGGGTCATGAAGTGGCTGAGGTAAGAGGGCTGCCAGAGCGTCAACATGCCTTATACGCCGCGAATTGCTGTCTATGGGCTCGAAATCGGAGCCAAGACATCGCAACGGCCCCGGCCACTAAATGAGACCATGGTGGCGCCCTCCGGCGTGAGATTCGGGCTGTTTTCTTCGATGCCTGGTCTCCATCGAGCACGAGGAGCTTTGAAAATTCTCGATTATTCTTGAAATTTGCTTGACTAAATGAGTCGCGACCAGTAATCTCCGTAGCAATTGTGGCATTTCAATCGACGCATGCACTTATGCCTTGTGCTGAGTCGATCAAGTGGAGTGCTAGCTGGTCAGGGGCAAGACTCTGACTTGCAAAGGATTTGGGTTTCTTCTAGCAAGAGGAGAACGCTAGTGAGGCGGATTACAAGACGTAACTACCTCTTCATCGCCTTGTCGATGTGCGCGACGCTGTTCTGTTCGGCGTCGGATCGACTGCAGGCTGCCCCCATCGCGACGGTCACCATCGACGTCGACAATGGGCTGCATGTAGAAGTCATCCAGGTCTTCTTGAACCAGGACTTCCAGAACCCGGAGAACTACTTCGGGCTGGGCTTCTCTTTTAACAACGGCGGTTTTTACGGCCTCGGTGCGCAGTTTTCGCCCGGTGTCTTCTCGAACCAGACCACCGTGGCCGCCATCAGTGGCGTTAGCGGAATCACGGGAAATCGTGACACGCGAGCGATCATCCCAGGAATGGGGATCACGAATATCTCCGGACAGCAGCGCGAGTATCGCGTCACGTTCACGTTGACGGACGCCGCGAACTTCGCCACTTCGTTGACTCGTGGCGTCACCGAACAGACGGCCAGCGGTCCAGGAGGCACATCCTATGGTTCGATTGGCAACGGAGCACTCTACGTTGCTCAGATTGACGGAAACGACTTCATGCCGTTGTTGCCTGGACCTCAATCGTTCAATTTGCAGCCATCCCAGAGTATCAATGCCAGTGACGATTTCGGTGGACCTGTAGCCAACCCCACCGAACCCGGTGGCGCGGTCAACAACAGCGTCGGAATCGCGTGGCGCTTCACACTCGACCCGGATGCAACCGCATCGTTCAATTCAAACTTTTATGCGGTGGTTCCCGAACCATCCAGCATACTGCTGATGGGCTTCGGAATCATGGCTCTTGCTTGGAGCGGCTACCGCCAGCGTCGCCGCAACAGCAGACAGTAGATTTTAAACAGTAGATTTTGGCCGGAAAGAGAAGCGGAACTGCACACGTTGTGCGGCGTTTGGGGTTTTTGGTTTCAATTCAAACAAGGCTTCGCTAGTGAGCTGAGTTCAACATCAGGGGAGATGTTCATGCGGCTTTTTCTTGGGCACAAATTTAGACAACAATTGATGTGGTGTGCTGCTGCCGTCGCTTTAACGGCTTGGATGGTCACTCCGGCCATGGCGGACCCAAGTCCTAGTTTTGAAGCGCCGACAGTAACGGTGTCCTTCGGCGGAAATATGGTAACCATTCCTTTTGAGCCGAATGGATCGCCGAGTTCGTTTGTAAGTGTTGGCTCGCAATTCGTTGACTTAGGCGCGGTCCCGAACAGCGACCCAGACTATGCGTCGTACACTGATCCGACGAATGGATCGGGCGGGCAGTTTGGTGTCAATCTTAGTTGGGATTTGGAGTCGGACGCCGATCCCTTTGTCACCGGTGTGATCAACGTCTTCAACTTCACGGGCAGCACGACGACGTTCACGCTCAATTTCATGCAACCCGTCGCGCCGGCAGTCGTTAATGGAACGGGGACGGGCTCGATCGCCATCGCCATTCAAGACGTATTCAACTCGGGAAGCGGCACACTTTCCTCGGCAGGCGGCGGACCAATCTACACACCCCAAGTTGACGGGGCTGCCTTTGGTGCCGGCACCTTGCTCTCAGGGACGTCACTTGGCATCTCGACGGCTGGCGAAACCGTATCAACCAACGCCAGTTTCGGACCTTCGGCAGTAGGAGCGGTGGGTACGAGCCTGGGACTTGAGATTGAGTTCAGCCTGACAAACCTCGACTTGGCCACGGGAACTTCAATCTTTGAAGTGGTGGAAGTGCCTGAGCCATCGAGCATCGTGCTACTGGCGATTGGTCTCGTCTCGATTGGAGTGTGGCGGAAACGTCGTCGTAGCTAGATCTAGACTTTGCCCCAAACGCGAAGCCGTTTGAATCAAATT
>CAZNXE010000013.1:0-5447 GCA_964576465.1 uncultured Planctomycetaceae bacterium | reverse complement strand
ACAAGGGTCTCTCCTGTGCCCAGTGGAGAGTCCCTTACTTTGCGCGAACAAGGTGGTGGGTGACAGGGAACAGCTCGGAACTACATTGAAAACTTAGGGGCTTTTCTCTTCCTTCGACCGGACCGAACGATTGTGTGTGGTAGGACGGTTGAGTAGCATAAGGCGAGTTGAGGCATGCCTGCTTTACCGTTGGATTGCTTCCAGCATGAGCCGCGGTTAAACGTTGCTGTTGTTCTTAGCAATCGAGTGATCTTGCGATGTCAATCAGATATCGCGATGTGCCACCGTGCATGATGCCGAGGGTGGCGAGACAATGGCACGAGTTGGTTCTTCCGTTCTATTGAGAACCCCGTTGCAACGATGCGCAAGAAACAATCTGTAAGACACAGGTTTTTTAAGAGCCGTGAACCGGGCTTCGAGCCTCTGGAATCGCGCCTTCTGTTGGCGGTAGACGCCCTGGACACACTCCAGAATCGCGCAGCGCTCGCTGCCGAGCTTAGCCAAGCGCTGACAACCACCGCCTCGGAAGCTGTTGCATCGTCTGTGGGGCAACGTTGGAACGCCACCAGCGGTGGCGTGCAACAACAGACGGCCCAGTCGGGTCCGCTGATCAATCTCGACGATTTTCAAAATGATCCGCGATTTGCCGGAATCGACGGAAGCGGCTTTGCTGCCGTAATTCTCGACACTGGCATCGATCTCGATCACCCGTTCTTCGGTCCCGACTCCGATATGAACGGCGTCGCGGACCGCATTGTTTACAACGAAGACTTCACCGGCGCCGATCCCAACGCCCAAGATGCCAACGGACATGGGTCGAACGTGTCGAGCATCATCGCATCGCAAGATGCTACCTTTCCCGGCGTAGCTCCGGGAGTCGATATCATTCATTTACAGGTTCTTGACGACGCGGGCTTCGGCAACTTCGGAGATATTGAAGCGGCCTTGCAATGGGTTGTGGCCAACACGGCGACCTATAACATCGCCAGCGTGAACATGTCACTGGCCGATGGATCGAATCGGCAAGTTGCGGTTGGCGATTTCGGCTTGGACGACGAGCTTGCCGCGTTGGCCGCGCTGGACGTTATCGTCGTTTCCGCGGCGGGCAATAGTTTCTTCAGCAACGCAAGTGTGCCTGGTGTGGCGTACCCGGCCGCCGACCCGAATTCGCTTGCCGTCGGTGCCGTGTGGGACGGCGACAACGGTGGTCCCTTTCAATGGGGCACTGGGGCGATTGACTTCAGTACGGATGCCGACCGGATCGCCAGTTTCTCGCAGCGGCACAGCATCCTGACTGATATTTTCGCCCCCGGCGCGCTCATCACGGGTGCCGATGCCGTTGGTGGCACCTCGACGTTCGCTGGCACAAGCCAGGCAGCGCCACAAATCGCGGGGGTGGCCGTGCTCGCCCAACAGCTTGCCGTACAGGAAATGGGTCGCCGGCTGACCAATCAAGAATTCACCGACCTACTGCAAGACACCGCCACGACCATCAACGATGGTGACGACGAAGACGACAACGTCATCAACACGGGGGTGAATTTCGGTCGCGTCGATATGTTCGCTCTAGCCGAGGCGATCGAAGCGTTGGGCAAGATTCATGTGGTGAGTTCCTCGCCGGCGGATGAAGGTTTGGTAACCACCCCGGTCACCGACTTCGTCCTCGATTTTTCCACGCCCTACTCCCCTGCCTCGGTGCAAGCGTCGGATCTGACCGTCAACGCGATCGCCGCCGACTCGGTTGTTCAAACCGACGCGGACACACTCACGTTCAGTTTCGTTTCCAGCCCGATCACCGTACAGGGTCTGCAATCGATGCAGATCGCAGCCGGGGCTATCGAAGATGTGTTGTTCGAGGCGATTGACCAATACGACGCATTCTTTCGCTGGGATGCGGTTCCGATGCAGGTTGTTGGAAGTGTTCCGACCGCGGGTACCACCGTGGCGTTGCCGCTGACGACGATCCGCTTCGATTTGAACGAAGCTTATGATGTGGCCTCGCTCGACATGGATGATTTGGCGTTGAGTGCCGGAACGGTAACCGGTTTCGTCCCGGTTGATACCGACACGGTGGAATTCACGGTTTCCGGTCTGGACGTCGAAGGCCCCTTGACGGCACAACTCATCGAGGGCGCGCTGACGGACACCTTTGGCAATCCGAGCGCTGAGTTCACGGCCACCTACATGGTCGACTTCGGAACGTTCGCCATCACCGATTTGGCGCCGGCCCCCAACGCCATCGGCAGCCTTCAGACGCAACAGACGGTTTCAGGCAATATCTATGAACCCGGCGATGTCGACACGTTCGTGGTAACGTTGGAAGCCAACCAAACGATCACGGTGACCGTGCGCGGCGATGCATCGCTACAACCGACGATCAGCGTCTTCGATCCGAACTCAATCCTGCAAAGCTCGTCAGGTTCCCCGGCCCCTGGCACGCCGGTATTCGTACAGTCGGTGGTGACGAACGTAGCCGGTTCGTACTCCGTGCAAGTTTCCTCCTCGGCTGCAACAATCGGCGATTATGAGGTGGTGCTGATTGTCAACGGCGACGTGGAGCTTGAAGAACTTGGCGGGGCGACCAACGACACGCTGGCCACGGCCCAGAACTTGGACAACAGCTTGATGGAGCTTGAGCCCGGAGCGTTTCGCACGCTCTTGGGCGGTGCCGTCGAGGGAGGCGTCGTCAAGGTTGGGCCCGATCAATTCGGTTATGAAGCCCTCGTGGTGCCGTTTGAGTTTAACGATATCAGCACAACAGGCACGGCGGTGCTGGTCGGGGCCGACAACGTGCCCGAGACGCTCGATCCAATCGAGCTAGCCGGCTTTACGTTCGATTTCTACGGCACGACGTATACCACGGTATTCATCACGAGCAATGGGCTCATCAATTTCTTCTCCCCCGATCCCGATCCAAACAACTCTGACCTGATCTTCTCGCCGTTCTTGCCGACGGTGGCCGTGCTGTGGGACGATCTACTCATTAGCGGAACGGCCAACTCCAGTGTGTTCTGGGAAGTACAGGGCACCGGAGGTAGTCAAGAGCTCATCATCCAATGGCATGAAGTGCGTTTCGTGGGGGCTGGATCGTCTGACGTCATCACGTTCCAAGCGGTGCTTCGTGAGGCTGACAATTCCATTCAGTTTAACTATTTGGACCTCGATACCACACATCCCGGCTCCGGCGGCGCGAGTGCCACGGTGGGGGTCAAGGATCTCAATTTCCAGATTCCTGGCCAAAGCGATAACCGCCTCTTGATTTCACAAGATGCCGGTCCCAATGCTTTTGTCGACAGTGGCGTGAGCGTGAATGTCGGCGTCGGCATCGTTCCTGCGCCGCAGCCAGACTACTACTCGATTTCGTTGTTGGCCGGCGATCGCATTAGCGTCGCGGCCACGAGCGAACTGCGAGGAACGCTCTCGCTGGAGCTTCGCGATGCGACCGACACCGTTTTGCAGACCGCCGTTGCTGCCGACAATGTGGACGCCGCGATCGACGGCTATGTAGTCCCTTCCGACGGCACCTACTATGTACGTGTGAACGGTGCGACCGCGACGGAATACAGTGTCTTGGTAACGCGAAACGCGGCCTTTGATACCGAAGCCAACAACGATCTGGGTTCGGCGCAAGACATCAACGATACCGGGGTAGCCTTCGGCTCAATCGGGCTCGGAACAACCGCTAGTACCGCGACGGGGACTCCGGTCAGCGGGCCACTGGATATCATCGGGTCACCCATTTCACTGGGGTTCGCGACCGATGGTTCGTTCGTCGGATCGACGTTAGGGGCGATTCACAACGGAATTGAATATCTCGACTTCGGAACTGCTTTGGCCGCATATACCGTGGCGTTTGATGGTTCGACCTATACCAATGGCACACCTGCCACGGGATCGGACTTCGCGGTGACCTTGGAAGACATCTCCAGCGGCGCTCAAAATGGAGTAAGAATTCAGGGCACGATTATACCGGGCGTCGAATTTGAACGGGTCGTGTTGTGGAACGATGGTGACGACTATGCCCTGGTCACGACATCTGTCACGAATAACACCGCGGCAACATTAAACAATGTCGCGCTGCTAGAGAACCAGGATCCCGACCCGGGGGGCGACGTGATCACCGCGAACGATGTGCTCGACGGTGGCAATCTTGTCATCGCCGGATCGTTGTTCAATGGTGTCTTGGGGCTGGGGTCTCTCGATCCTCGGGCCGTGGTGTCGGTCGAAGGCAATCTGGTGACCGATCCGTTTGCTGTGCTCAACAGTCCTCAAGACCCGAATGGTCAGACAGCCGACCTGTCGGTCAACCTTGCCTTCGATCTGGGCGTGCTGCTGCCGGGCGCGAAACGTGAAGCCTCCTTCATGATGGTGATGGGGCCGACGATTAGCGCCGTCGAGCAAACGTTCTCCCAGGCTTCGCTAGACACCTTGTATGCGAGCGATGACTATTACAGTTTCTCGTTGTCGGTTGGCGAAGTCGTGGTCATCTCAACGACGACTCCTGGCGACGCGACGGCGCAAGGCATCAATCCCCTGGACCCGGCCATCGAACTTCTTGACTCGTTGGGGATCGTCGTCGCCTCGGACTTCAATTCGGCGATCGACGGCAAGAACGCTCTGTTGACCTATACGGCTACCACCGCGGGAGTGTTCACCGTTCGCGTTTTTCCTGAGACGAACACCCAGGGCGAGTATGTGCTGGTCGTCAACCGTGCCCCCACCGCCACGATCGATGGCCCATCGACCGGAGTGCCTTATCAGCCGCGCACATTCACGTTGACCGCCAGCGATCCGAATGTCATCGATCAGTCGGGCGACTTCGTATTCTCGATTGACTGGGATGCTGACGGTCAGGTCGACCAAACGGTCTCCGGGCCATCGGGCACTCAAGTAACCAAGACGTTTAAGTCACTGGGCATTGCCAACATCAGCGTCACCGCGACCGACCTGCGCGGCGCGATGGGGCCGGAAACGCAAGACAGCGTCGCCATTGCGCAAGCTGAACTTCAGCCAGACGCGGCGATGCCGGCACTGATGAACCTGGTCTTCGGTGGAACCGCGGGTGTCGACCAGATTCAGTTTGCCGAAACGGGGACCGAAACGATTGGATTGACGACAATCTTGCTGAATGGGGTGATTGTCAACACGTCCGAAACCTTTGCCGGCGTCACGGGACGCGTTGTTGTCTACGGCGGACCGGGAGATGACGTCGTGCTTGCCTCGTTGGTGGCAAACATCGGGATCGATGCCGACGGCGGAAGCGGCGAAGACATCCTCCTTGGCGGAGATGCCGATGATCTTCTTAGCGGTGGTGATGGTGATGATATCTTAGTGGGAGGGAATGGCAACGACACGCTACGGGGCGACGGAGGCGAGGGGGCAACCGGAGATGACCTGATCATTGGGGGCGACGGCGATGATCTGATCATCGGCGATGGTAGCGAAGG